>JANYCV010000266.1 GCA_025360145.1 Acidobacteriaceae bacterium | reverse complement strand
ATGTGGGACTAGGGTATCTGCGGTTGGGCCAGTCGGCGACCACACTTTCCGGAGGTGAGGCGCAGCGCGTGAAATTGGCGGCGCACCTGGCGCAGGCTTCGTGCAAGGGAACGCTGTTCCTCTTCGACGAACCGACCACCGGGTTGCATTTCGACGACATCACGAAACTGCTGGATGCGTTCCAACGTCTGATTCAGAATGGCGGCAGCATTCTGATCATTGAACATAATCTGGATGTGATTCAGAGTGCCGATTGGGTGATCGACCTGGGGCCTGAAGGAGGGGCGCTTGGCGGCACGATTGTGGCCGAGGGAACTCCGGAGCAGATCGCCGGCGTGAAGGCATCTTATACCGGGCAGTTCCTGGAAAGGGCTTTCGCGGGGGATAGACTGAAGTGATGTGGCTTCTGCCTCCAGTGGCGCTGGCGTTACTGTTATTGCAGAAGCCGGACCCGCTTGCCGAGGGGATGAAGGCGCTGGAAGAGCAGCGCTATCCGGCAGCGGTTGAGAGCTTCGCGCGGGCCGTGGCCGCGGATTCGAAGGATTACGGCGCGCACTTCCATCTGGCCCTTTCCTATAGTTTGCTGGATCGCGACGCCGAGGCCATTTCCGAATACAAGAAAGTTCTAGAGCTGAAGCCTAAACTGTACGAAGCCGAGCTGAACCTGGGGATGGTTTTGCTGCGCCAGAAAAGGGCGGCCGAGGCGATTCCTTATTTGGAATCGGCGGCGAAGAAGAAGCCTGCGGTTTACCGTCCGGTGTTCTTTGCCGCCGAGGCATTGAGCGAGGCCGGCCAGGCTGACAAGGCCGAGCCTTACTACAAAGCTGCGCTTCAGGCTGATCCGAAATCCGCGGTTGCTGAGTTGGGGCTGGCGCGGTCTATTGTGAAGCAGAATCGTGTGGAGGAAGCGGCGCCGCATTTCCGGAAGGCCGCTGAGTTGGACCCTGCATTCCGCGACGCGCTGCTGGAACTGGCGGCCATTTACGAACGCGGCAAAAAGACCGCCGAAGCCATTGAAATCTACAAACAGTTCCCTGAAAATCCAGCCGCGAAAGAGCGAGTGGGCGAGTTGCTGCTGGAATCCGGGCAGACGGCAGTTGCAATTCCAGAGTTGGAAGAGGCGGTAAAGAATGCGCCGGCGACGACGAATCGGATCGCGCTGGCCACGGCGTATATCCAAAACAAACAGCCGGATAAGGCTGCGCCGCTTTTCGAACAGGCGCTGCAAGCGGAGCCGAATAATCTGGACTTGCGGATGAGCTATGCTCGGGCGCTGAGGGAGTTGACGAAGTATCCGGCGGCCGCCCAGGAGTTTTTTCGCGTGGTGCAGGCCAAACCGGATTACGGCGAGGCGTGGAGCGATCTGGCGGGCATGTTGATCCTGTTGAAGCAGGACGATCAGGCTCTTGCGGCGCTCGATAAAGTGAAAGCATTGGGCGCTGAGAAGCCCGGACACTTCTTTTTCCGAGCGATCATTCTGGACCGGAATCACCTGTATCAACCCGCGCTGGAGAATTACGAAAAGTTCCTGTCGATGAGCGACAATAAAAGCCCGGACGAAGAATTCAAGGCCCGGCAACGGATTAGAGTGATTAAGAAAGAGTTGTCAAAGAGGTAAAGGTTGCCTTTATTTGTTTTGTTGGCGATGCTACTGGCGGCGCAGATGGTTCGTGCCGATCTGGCGGACGTGAGGAACGAGCCGAATCTTGAAAAGCGATCGGAGAAGGCGCTGGAGAACGCGAACATTGCGGTGGATGAAGCGCGAAAGGCATATAAATCGGCGGATCTCGCAGGTTTTGGGTCGCGCCTTCGGGAAGTGGAGGAGTCGGCCGAGCTGAGCTACCAGTCGCTGCAGGACACGGGGAAGGCGGCGCGGCGGAGTCCGAAATTCTTCAAACGGGCTGAGATGAAGATGCACGCGGTCGCCAAGCGATTGGAAGCTTTGGGCGCTGACGTGAGCTTTGAGGACCGCGCGGTGGTGGAAGCTGCGCGAAAGAAGCTCAGCGACCTGGAAGATAAAATAGTACACGAGATCCTTACTAAGAAGCACTGACTATGAAGTGGCGCTACATTATATTTCTGTTGCTGGCGGTCATGCCTGTGATGGCGCAGCGCGATTTCCTGACGGCCGATGAGGCCGACCAGATTAGGTTGGTGCAGGAGCCAAATGAACGGCTGAAACTGTACATCGTTTTTGCCCGCCAGCGGCTGGACCTTCTGCAACAGGCGGTGGCGAAAGAAAAGGCCGGCCGGTCCGCGTTGATTCACGATCTGCTGGAAGACTACACGCACATCATCGAAGCAATCGATACGGTGTCCGACGATGCACTTAAGCGCAAAGTGGCTATCGATGTGGGCACGGTGGCGGTTGCCTGGGCCGAGAAGGAAATGTTGGAGTCGCTGACGAAAATTCAGGACGCGGAGCCTAAGGACCTGGCCAGATATCAATTTGCGCTCAAGGAAGCGATTGATACTACTCGCGACAGCATTGAACTTTCGCAGGAAGATCTGAAGACACGGTCCCAGGAAGTGGATGCGAAAGTGAAGAAGGACAAGGCGGAGATTGAAGCGGTACTGAAGCCGAAAGAACTGGAAGAAAGAAAGGCGGCCGAGAAGAAAGAGGTGGAGACGAAGCGGAAGGCTCCCACTCTGCGGCGGAAAGGCGAGAAGCCTCCGGAGTAATTCCGGACGGATTGCCGGAATGGGGTTCGTTTTAACCCGAACCGGGCACGCGGTGAATTGCCCTCTGACGAACAGCAGTACCGAGGCTTGCGAAGCGGCCCCGGCACTGCCGGCAATTCAGTCGCCAGTACGGCTATTTGTATCCCGAACCAGCCATCCCCGCTGGCCGCCCAACGGTGGAGATGACGTACTCCGGGTAAGCGGAGATGCCGTGCTCGTGCAGATCCAGACCGTACTTTTCGCCTTCAGCCGAGACGCGCAGCAGACCCATCGCATTCACCACCCACATCACGATGTAGGCAGACCCGAAAGTGGCAATCGTAACGATTGCGCTGCCGATCAACTGGGCCACTAATACCGTCGTGCCGCCGCCGTAAAACAGACCGGCCAACGGCGCGGAATTGTCGGCCGCGAAAGGTCCGGTGGCTCCATATTTGCCGCAGGCAAACAGGCCCAGTGAGAGCGTACCCCAGATGCCGCACATCCCGTGCACAGGTACGGCGCCGATGGGATCGTCGATCCGAAGGTATTCGAGCAGTTCAACGCCGAGCACAACAATAACGCCGGCGATTCCGCCAAGAACAATTGATCCGGTCGGGCTCACCCAGTAGCACGGGCAAGTAATCGCCACCAGTCCGGCGAGAAATCCGTTAACCGTAAAGCTGACGTCCCATTTCTTGCTGAGGATGTAGCCATACGTCATCGCGGTGAGACCCGATGCGCAGGCCGCCAGAGTTGTGTTTGCGGCAACGCGGCCGATACCTTCAAAGTCCATAGCCGACAACGTGCTTCCAGGATTGAAGCCATACCATCCAAACCAGAGAAGCAGTCCACCTGAAGCAGCGATCGTCAAATCGTGAGGCATCATGGGACCGCCGCCATCGCGTTTGAACTTCCGGCCCAGCCGGGGACCGAGGACGATGGAACCCGCAAGAGCAATAAAACCGCCGATGGTATGCACAACAGTGGATCCGGCAAAATCGTGGAAGCTGGTACCTACCCACGGCAGAAAATTGCCTGCGCTGCCCATGGTGGCCAGGAAGCCATCCGGACCCCAGGCCCAGTGGCCAATGATGGGGTAGATGAAACCGGAAACAGCAAGGCTGTAAAGCAGGTCGCCGGCGAAGGCGGTTCGTCCAATCATGGCGCCGGAGGTGATGGTGGAGCATGTGTCCGCAAAAGCGAACTGAAAGAGCCAGAACGCCAGGAAGGCCACGCCGCTGGTTTCATAGGTAGCGGGGATATCCTTCAGGAAGAACCAATTCAGTCCGATCCATCCATTGCCGTGGCTGAACATGAATGCAAACCCGAACGCGTAGAACAGGAGTCCGCAGAGGCACGTATCAACGATACATTCCATCAGAACGTTCACCGTCTCGCGCGAGCGGCAGAAGCCTGCTTCCAGCATGGTGAAACCAACCTGCATGCCGAACACCAGGAACGCTGCCACCAACGTCCACATGGTGTTAATCGGATTGACAATATCGTTGGCCTTCAAGACCGGGTCGGCCGCGAAGCTAGTCAGGCCAAGTAATCCCGGATTGAAGAGGACTGCCGCAAGAACAAGCAATCCAACGCCAGTCAGTTTCCCCATCAAGAGAAGCGATCCATACTGGCGCCATTCAGGATCCCGCAGCCGGTCGAGGAGCCGGGAAAACTTCCGCGAAAAAGACGACTTTTCTTTCATAAGCAAGTTCATTAGCAGCTTTCTCCTTTTTGATATTGTGCGTCCGGAGTGCCGCTGCTCGCGATCAGGCTGATCGCACGAGTCAGTAGAGTCTCCACACTCCCGGCACTGCAGGAATTGGACTAACGAACTGGGTTAGACGGAAGCCTTAAATTTAAATTAAAACGGACTGCACACACGAATCTACGTAGATCCGGCATGCCTGGCTGGCGGCTGGGAAACAACTACCGCTTCGGGCCAAAGTATGCAACCACGCCCACCAGCACCGTGTTCATGTTCCTGGAATTCAAAGTTCCATTTCCGCGATCGAAAAACGGCTGGTTTGAGGAGTCGCGGCGATACTCAAAGCGGGCAAGTAGGCCTTCCGCCATCTTCCAATCGCCGGTGAGGGTAAACTCTTTCAGCGTTTGCGCTTGCGTGGTGATGAATCCATCGCGATCTTTGTACCAGTCAAAGCGCGGGCTGATGCAGAATGTGTCATTTCCCTTCGGCATGAACCGCGCCGCCACGGAATATCCATAGAATTTCGCGGCCGCGGCCTTACCTGGCGTCGTGAAGATTGCCTGGTTTTCCTGGCCGTAGTCGAAATTGAACAACGCGCTGAACTTGCTGTTCGGGTTGAAGTTCACCACCGTGTCCCAGAAGTTGCGGACGCCCGGAGCCTTGATTTTTATTCCATCAGCGGTGTCTGTCTTCTCATTCCCTACGTAGTAATTGTTAAACCAGTTGAATTTCGATGTCGTGATGGCAGCCGTAAGGCCAAGGGTCTTGGCGCTATTGTTGTCCTCCACGTTGTTCCATCCGTTAACCACCTGCACGCCTCCGGTGAAGTGCTTGCCCACTGGCATGGTCGTACGCACGCCGAAATGGTAATAAGGGCCATTGGCAAACAGCAGGGAGCGGGAATAGTTCCAGTTCAAATGGGTCTCTGTAACCTCCGCGCCGGCGCTGGTGTTGAACTTACCGAAGTCCACCAGCAAGCCGCTGGTCTTCGACGGTTTTAAGCTCACGTATCCCTGAAGTATATTGCGGAAAATCCCCAATCCGCCCGGCTCAGTGGCATTGAAAATTTCGAATGCACGTCCGAATCCAAGCTCCAGCTTGAAGCCTACCGGGTCCGCCGTGTGCTCCATTGTGAGCTTCGCCATGTTCAAACTGAACTGGTTCGCCTTCGCATCGAAGTTCCGGCCATTGTTGATCTTTGAGGCAGGATGATTGAAGTTCAGACTGTAGTATCCATCTACCAGACCGCTGAAATCGATCGGCCCGACGGACCACACCGGAGTGGGCGGCGCCGGGGCGGGTACATCCGCTGGCTTGTCTGCCGCCGCTGCTGGTTTGTCCGCCGCTGCTGGCGCGGGCGTCTGCGCCGTGCATAAGCAGCCGAGCCACAGGACCAGACCTAAGGAAACACACTTCGGGTATTGCATGCGAATACACTCTCCCATGTCTAGATTTGTAGTTGTTCTGAAACGCAACCTAATTGTAGCGGCGGGTCTGTCCGGAAAACCAATAGAAAATTTCAATGGCCCCTATATAAAGGTTTAGCTTCCGTAAACCAATGCGCGCGTAGCATATTGGAAGAGATTTGCCTCGTGTGCAAATACACCACGTTGTGAAGGAAGAGAATCGATGACTTCGAATCTTACTGGAAGAATAGCCTTTCTGTTGACCTCCGGATCCGCCCTGCTCCAAGCTCAACAAGCTGCGGCGCAGGCCCCACAAGGAACAGATGCAAAGATAGCCGCGCTGGAAGCCGCAGTGAAAAGCGCACAATCGGCAGGCGATAACGCGTGGATGCTGGTGAGCGCCGCGCTGGTCCTGATGATGACGGGGCCCGGACTCGCTCTCTTTTATGGCGGGCTTGTTCGCAAGAAGAATATTCTCGGAACCATGATGCAAAGTTTCGTGTTGATGGCTCTGGTCACGGTACTGTGGGCGATCTGCGGCTACAGTCTGGCCTTCGGTGAAGGATCTTTTTTCCTGGGAGATCTTCGATATTTGTTTCTCCAAAACGTGGGAGCGGCGCCGAACGCGGATTACGCTGGAACCATTCCGCATCAGACCTTCATGGTGTACCAGTTAATGTTCGCCATCATCACGCCGGCCTTGATTACGGGAGCTTACGCCGAGCGCATGCGCTTCAGCGCGATGATGCTGTTTACCACGCTATGGATGTTTCTGGTCTATTTCCCAATGGCGCACATGGTTTGGGGAAAGGGCGGATTTCTCAACGCCTATCTGGGAGGCAAGATACCCTGCTTCGATTTCGCCGGCGGCACCGTAGTACACATCACGTCCGGAGTCTCGGCGTTGGTGTGTGCCATTTACATGGGCAAGAGGGCCGGCTATCCGAGTGACCAGATGAAACCGCACAGCTTGACCTTAAGCTTTGTCGGCGCGTGCCTTTTGTGGGTTGGTTGGTTCGGCTTCAATGCGGGCAGCGCACTGGGCGCTTCGGCCTTGGCCACCAGCGCATTCGTCGCCACTCATTTCGGCGCCGCCGCGGGAGCGCTCGGCTGGATGCTGGCAGAACGCATCCAAGGTCACAAGATGAGCGCGCTCGGCGGCATCTCGGGCGCCGTAGCGGGCCTGGTGGCCATCACGCCGGCATCTGGCTTCGTAAAACCGTTTCCGGCATTATTTATTGGACTGGCCGCCGGCCTGGTCTGCTATACGATAGTCGTGAAGGTGAAGCAGAAGTTTGGTTATGACGATTCCCTTGATGCCTTCGGGGTGCATGGTATCGGCGGAACGCTGGGCGCTCTTCTCACCGGTGTTTTCGCAACCAGTGCAGTGAACGATGCGCTGAAGAACGCCGCTGGACAGCCTGCCGCGCTCGGGTTAATCGACGGCAACGGGATGCAGGTGGTGAATCAGTTGATCGGTTGCGCTATCGCCGCGGGATTAGCCATTGTAGGATCACTGATCGCGCTGAAGATCAGCGACGCGGTCCTGGGCGTCCGGCTCGATAGCAAGGAAGAACAGACCGGTCTCGATGTAAGCATGCACGGCGAAGAAGGCTACAATTTCGAATCCTAAAGAGGAAAGGGAGTCAAAATGAAAAAGATTGAAGCGATTATCCAACCGTTCAAGTTGGAAGAGGTAAAGGAAGCTCTCAAGGCAATCGGAATCGATGGGATGACCATCACCGAAGTTCGTGGCCACGGCCGTCAAAAGGGTCACAAGGAAGTTTATCGCGGGCAAGAATACAACGTGGATTTACTGCCGAAAGTGAAGGTCGAACTTGTGGTGCCATCCGCCAGGGCGGAAGAAGTGATCAAGACGCTATCCGGAGCTGCTAGAACCGGCAACATTGGAGACGGTAAAATCTTCGTATACGATGTCGCAGAAGCAATCCGGATCCGAAACGAAGATCGTGGCGAATCCGCACTCTAACCCCGATCTGATAAAAAGCCGCTTTCTGTCGGACGGCAATGCCGCCATGGCAGTCTCGGCTCGCAGCGCGATGGTGGACGATCTGGTGTGCCATGCATACCAGTCGTCTCTCGCCGAGGTCATGCCGAAGGGCGTTGCCGTGCTCGCAGTGGGCGGCTTTGGACGGAGTGAGCTTTTCCCTCAGTCCGACGTCGACGTGTTGCTGCTGGTCGAGAAGGACTTTGATGGGAATGCCGCTCGCGAGGCACTCTCCGCTTTTCTTCGATCGCTCTGGGATAGCGGTTTGCGGCTCAGTCAATCGGTCCGTACCATTGCGGAGTGCTGCGAACTCGATCAGAAGAATGTTGAGTTGAGCGTCAGCCTGCTCGACCAGCGTTTTTTGACGGGCGACCAGGCGCTCTACGCTCAGCTTTCCGCCCGGCTTCCGAAGTTCTTCCGCTCACAGCGCAATCAGCTCATCTCGAGTCTCTGTGAGATGACCAGATCCCGCCATGCCAAGTTCCGGAACACCATTTACCATCTGGAGCCGAATATTAAAGAGACTCCAGGCGCAATGCGCGATCTCCATCTGGTTCACTGGCTGTCGCAACTTCGCGGCGTGGAGGACGAATCCGCCCAGCCGTTAAGCGCCGCAAGAGATTTTCTCTCGGACGTGCGATGCCGTTTGCACTACAAAGCCGGACGCGATAGCAACATACTGAATTTCGACATGCAGGAAGAGCTGTCCCCGGAACCGGCGGCATGGATGCGCCAGTATTTCCGCCATGCCCGCAATATCCACCGGACCGCGCTTCGCCATATGGAGATGGGCGAAGGAATGATCGAAGGCTCGCTGATGAAGCAGTTCCGGGATTGGCGTTCCCGGCTGTCCAATTCCGAATTCAGCGTCAACCGCGACCGGATATTCTTCCGCTTCCCGCAGCAACTGCAATCGGACCCGCAAATTGCAATTCGCCTCTTCCAGTTCGCGGCCCGCCACAATATCAAACTCGCCCTCGATACCGAGCGACGCATTGCCGGCAATCTGCCGAACCTGATTCAGTACTTCGCCGATCGACGGCCTGTGTGGCCCGCGCTACGGGAAACGCTTGCGGAACCGGCGTCTCCACAGGCGGTTCGCGCCATGCATGAGACCGGCGTACTGCACGCGCTGTTTCCGGAGTGGGAAGCTATTGAATGCCTTGTGGTGCGCGATTTCTATCACCGCTACACGGTGGATGAGCACACCCTGATTACGCTGGAATCGCTGGAGAATCTGCGCCAATCCAACGACCCGTCCAGGCGCCGGTTCGTGGACTTGTTGGCCGAATTGGACAACCCCGCCGTGCTGTCGATGGCGCTCCTCTTTCATGATGTGGGCAAGGGATACGGGTTTGAAGGACACGCCGCGGTATCTGCCGCGGTAGCGAAAAAGGCGTTCGATCGCATCCACATGCCTGCCGCCGAGCAGGAGATGTGCCTGTTTCTGATAGAACAGCATCTTGCCCTCTCGGCAGTGATGAACGCACGCGATTTGAACGATCCCGCGACGGCAAGGGAATTGGCGCTGCGCGTAGGCACGGTGGAGCGCTTGAAACATCTTACGCTCCTCACGTTCGCCGATATCAGCTCCGTGAATCCGGATGCGATGACTCCTTGGCGCATCGAGCAGTTGCGGCGAGTGTTTGTCGCGGCGCATCAGGAACTGACGAGGGAACTGGATACCGGGCGCATTCATCTATCGGCCACGGAACAGACGGCCGCCTTCCTCGAAGGCTTCCCTGCCCGCTATTTGCGGACCCACAACCAGGACGAAGTTCTTGTGCACATGGCGCTTGAGGAGAAGAGCCGCTCCACGGGCGCTGCCATCGACCTGAAAAAGAACGAGGGCACCTATCGCGCAACTATTATCACCACGGACAGGCCGAATCTGTTTGCCTCGCTCGCTGGCGCAATTTCCAGCTTCGGCATGGACATCCTGAAAGCCGAAGCATTCGCCAACAAACGCGGCAGCATTCTCGATACGTTCTCATTCAGCGATCCGATGCGCACGCTGGAGCTGAACCCCATGGAAGTAGATCGCATGAAATTGATTCTGCAGCGCGTCGTCCTGGGCAAAGAGGACGTCAGGAAGCTGCTGGCGGGCCGCGCCAAGCCCGCCCGGAAAACCGCACAGATCCAACCCACCGTAGCTTTCGATTCGGAAGCATCCCACACTGCGACGCTGGTGGAGATTGTGGCGGAAGACCGGCCGGGCTTACTCTACGATCTGGCCGCCGCCATGTCCGCTGCCGGCTGCGGAATTGAAGTGGTGCTGATCGACACCGAAGCGCACAAGGCTCTCGACGTTTTTTATGTGTCGAAGGACGGACGGAAGCTCGACGCCGATCTGCAAGCCTCACTTCGCGAAGAGCTGCTTTCCGTCTGCACCCGCTAGCTTCACCCGGCGCGAATCGGTCCCAAAACTTATTCGGCATATAATACCGTCATATGAATGAACAACAGGGGCCCGACCGCCGTGGCTTTCACCTTGCGATGATCTATGGCCTTTGGGCGGTAATCACCTCCGCCTTGACCCTTCCGGCCGCCGTATATTTACTGTTCCCGCCGAAAGTAAAGAAGACAACGCAATGGGTAGACGCCGGCGATCTAGCCCAAATTCAACCAAAAGCTCCGGAAGAAGTCGTGTTCCGGAAAAACCGCGTCGATGGATGGAAAGTCACCAGTGAAAAATCCACCGCATGGGTGGTCAAACTGGCGGACAACCAGGCCGTCGCCTTCTCGCCGCAGTGTACGCATCTTGGTTGCGCGTACCATTGGGACGAGAGCAACAAGCATTTTCTTTGCCCGTGCCACACTTCTACATTCGACATTGATGGCCGGGTGTTGAGCGGGCCCGCACCCCGGCCACTCGATCGATTCCAGGTTCGTGTCGAGGGTACCAAACTCCTCATCGGCGACCTGCAAAAACCGGAAAATGTATGAGCCGAAAATTGATCGACTGGCTGGAACATCGCACCGGCGTAGAGACGGCTATCAAGAGCTTTCTTTATGAAGACATCCCGGCGTCCAGCGGCTGGCACCAGGTCTTCGGCAGCATCGCCCTCTTCCTCTTCATGACGCAGGTCTTCACCGGCATCATGCTGGCGTTCAACTACGCGCCCACGCCCGGCGAGGCATACAACAGCTTGAAGTACATCATCACCGAAATCACCGGCGGCCGCATGATTCGAGGCCTGCACCATTGGGGCTCCAGTATGATCATCGTCATCGTGGTGCTCCACATGTGCCAGGTGTTTCTCTACGGCTCCTACAAGAAACCCAGGGAGGCAACCTGGATGGTGGGCGTGGTACTGCTGCTTCTCACGCTTGCCTACGGCTTAACCGGATACCTGCTGCCTTGGGACAACCGGGCCTATTGGGGCACCGTTGTCACCACGCAGATCGCGGCTTCGGCGCCAGTCATGGGGCCGTACCTGACAAGGCTGCTGGGTGGCGAAGGAAGTATCGGGGTGGTCACCTTCGCGCGCTTCTATGCGCTGCACGTGTTATTGTTGCCGCCCGCAACAATGATTCTGATCGCGCTCCACGTCTATCTGGTACGCAAGCATGGCGTGGCGCCTGCGGTGAACGATACCGCTCCGAAGAAGCGTTTCTTCCCCGAACAGGTGTTTAAGGACACCGTAGCCACCTTTGTGGCCTTCGTGATTCTGTTCACACTGGCGATTGCCGCGAAGGTACCGCTCGAACGGCTGGCCGACCCGACAGACACCAGTTATATCCCGCGCCCGGAATGGTATTTCCTCTTCCTGTTCCAGACGCTGAAATTCTTCAGCGGGCCGCTCGAAGTGGTGGGCAGCATCGTTCTGCCGACGCTCGCCATCATAGGTCTCTTCGCCATTCCGTTCATCGACCGCGCCGCATTGACGCAAGTCCGAAAACGAACGGTTGCCATCGGCGTCCTGGTTCTTGCAGCACTCGGATGGGGCGGGTTGACCGCTGCCGCGATCGCGACGACTCCGAATACGGTTACCGTGTCGGTGGTGGATCAGGAAGGTCCAGAAGGCTGGCAGCAATTGTCAGCGGAGGAGCTGGCCGGAATCGGATACTATCGCAAAGAGGATTGTGCAAGCTGCCATTCACCGGGCAACAAACTCGGCGCTGATTTAGCCGGCACCACCACGAAGAAAACCGCGGCCTGGATGATTGCCCACTTCAAGCAACCGCAACAGAACATGCCCGGGACGTCCATGCCGGCTATTCAACTCAGTAACTCGCAAATGAACGCGCTGGCCGCATTTCTGTTGAAGTGGAATCCGAAGAACGCGAGGGAACTCGAAGCGGCCCCCGCGTTCGCCGTCGAAGGCGCCATGGTGTATCAGGGCCAGAAGTGCGGCATCTGTCACCAGGTGAACGGAGTGGGGCAAAAGATGGGGCCGTCGCTGAACGGAGTAGCTGGCCGCCGCAGCCGCGAGTGGATGGAGGAGCACTTCCGCGATCCGCAAAAGATGTCGCCCGGTTCGCCGATGCCACCCTACAAGTTCTCATCGCGCGATATGGATCGCATCGTCTCGTACTTACTCGAGCTGCCGCCGGGTTAGTGTTCCGTCCCGTCTAATTATTGACAATGCGCAACTGGGCCAAAGTGGGGCGGACGCCCTCGACCGCGCGGCCCCCTGGTTGCGCTTTGGTTGCGCTCTTGCGCTCGTGACGCTGAAGGGTGGGTCAAGGGCAGCTACTGATGGCCCAAGCCGATAGATCCCGGCAAGTGGCCGTAAAGAAGGCAAAGTAGAAATTGTTCCCGCGGCAACAGGCAG
>JANYCV010000257.1 GCA_025360145.1 Acidobacteriaceae bacterium | reverse complement strand
CCCCCACGTCCATTTCCATGTTTAGAACAGTGCGGTGGGTTGACGGGTCCAGGTCTTGCCTTTCTCTGCCGTGATGGCGTCCATATCCTTCAAATACGCGGCTGCTTGCGTCAGTACATGGTGCAGGTCGTTCCCAACACTGATGAACGTGAAGCCCTTCTCGAGGAACTCGCCGACGCGCGAAGTCCCGAAGAGGAACACGCCCAGAATCACGCCGTTCTTCCGCGCTTCACTCACCAGGCTCTGGGTGGCGGCGTTCAACTCAGGGGATGTGTACATGAGCGGGAACTCGTATTTTTCGTACAGCCCCATGGACATGCAGAGGTCGTTCTGACCAAGAAAAAGAAGATCAACACCGGGAACCGCGGCAATCTCCGCGATATTTTCGATGCACGACGCCGTTTCCACCTGTAACGCAACAATGATGTTATTGTTCGCATTGCCAGCGTAGCCAAGCAGTCCGCCCTTGTTCATGCTGCGCTGCGGAAAATAGACCGAGCGTGTGCCGGCGGTCGGATAGCGGCAACAACTGATGGCTTCCCGTGCTTCCTGGGCGGTGTTGATGTAGGGCACCAAAACGCCGTCCGCGCCAAGATCGAGAGCCTGCTGAATACCCGCGCGATCCTGATAGCCGCCTACGCGAACCATCGACTTTGCGCCGCCGCTGGCAATGGCGCAGAGCATGGCCGAGAGCTTCTCGTGATCCATTGGCCCATGTTGTGTATCCACCAGCAACCAGTCGTAACCGGTGTGCGCTAATTGCTCGGCAACAGTGGGACTGTGCGAATTGACGAACAGCCCCATTTTGGGCGCACCCTCGCGCAACTTCTTCTTGAACTCGGCCCCGGTAAGGGTGGCGTTGGACATGGCAGACTACTCCTTTGAATGAAACTTTGTTCCAATGACGATGAGAATCCTTTTGAATATACCGAACGGCGGGAATGGCGTCAAAAGCGGGAGGCAAGGCAAGAGGGAAGAGCGAAACAAGGAAGCCTAAATTGAAATCGCGGACTGCACGCTTACGTCGGGTCACGCGGCATGCGGTAAGGCTTAGAACCGCGCAGCAAGGTGGCGGACTATTTTACGTTCCCGTCCGTTCGATGTTGTGCGTGTGAAGTGCTATTAGTGTTTCGGGTATGAAATCGTTCGCGGTATGAAGCGCATACGTACACAACAAAGCGACGGAGTGCTCATGGATGACTTCGTTCCATAACTCCTCCAGCCGGGTCGTTGCCATCAAATTCGCACTCCGCAACTGGCTGACCATCTCGCCAAAAATGCGGACCTTGGCAGGATAGGGTCCATTGCTCACACTTGCCTTGGCGCGAGCGATAAGGCCGGCGAGCGTGGAGCGGAAAAATCCTCGTTCAATGCCCCAGCTATCAGCAACCTTGCTAACAGATCCTCAGTCGTAACACACGTAACCTGGCCCTGTCTGTTCGTAAGCCGCGACATCGAAGCCCTCTACGTGAAGGCGAAGTTTGATCGATTCACAATGATCTGCGGCAATGATCAGGATTACGCCCTCCCCGTCGCGAATACCGGCACTAGAGAAGAGGCACACCGCCTGCCCTACCAGATTCTCATCCGTGTACGGATACACGATATGGCCGCACGGATGAGGATTAGCCAAAACCGCCGCGCCGTAAGAATTCACTGATTTCTCCTTCACAACATTCCTATTGTGGCGCTGAATGGTCGATTTTCGGCGGAGCACCTTGCAAATGGCGGCGGGTCAATCCAAAAGAAGCGCAGACCCGCAACCAGGATTTAGCGTAACGTCCGAGAAAGAGATGGACAGGCCAAGTTATGCCTACCCGTTCACGGCCCGGCACGCGCTCGGTCCGCGAATCGAAGAATCCACGCTCGTGGGTGTTCCTCTGCGGCCATTACTATGCGCCGCCCATTATTAGCCGCGGATAAGCGCCGATGGGGGGGGTGAACCGCAGTATTCGATCAGTCCAGCTAATTCTGAGCCACAACACTAGCGGGCCTATCTGGCTACGCGCCCTTTTGCATCCGTTCAGCCCATCGCAAGAACCGCAATAGTTCACGCCGTTGTTCCCAACTGAATCGCCAAAACTGACCGGCGGTAATCTGGTCCGCATGCCAGCCCCAGTAAGTCTCAATCCGCCAGCGCAGGTAGGGGCTCTTCCAAGGTGTAAGGCGATAGCCTCTGGTGGACTTCCAAAGGAAGCGGATCAAAATTCTACCTGGCCGATGCCTGCGCGGACTTGGCGGTCTTCGCCGGCGCATCGGGCGTGGCGTAGTAGCCGGTCCGGGTGCGGACCGCCGGTTTCCCCGGCGCGTTGACCGCTACGCGAACCGGACGGAAGCTGCCATCGAAGTTCTGATTCACCGGATTATATTCAATGATGTACTGGCTGCGGATTTCGCCGGCAATTCCCACTGTGACCTTATCCACATCGGCCAACTCTTTCGGAAAACTGGCGGACGCTCCGGAGGCATCCGCCAGCACCTGCAAAGCGTGCTTGGCCCGGTTGGCATCGCGCTTCGACTCCTCGCTCAGCAGCCCAACCATGTAAAGCAGAACCTCGCTCTTTTGCGCCTTCTGCACCAGCCGTTCCAGCGTCATCGGCATGGAACTCGCGTTATCGTCGCCATCGGTGATAACCACGATCACCTTCTTGCTGTGCTTGCCTTTTTCCTTCAGGTAGTCGATGGTGGTGCTGATGGCATCCCGCATTGCGGTGCCGCCGCGCGAATCGATCCGCGTCAGCCCTTCTTCCATCTTCTTCTCATCGCTGGTGAACTCCACATCCTGGAATGCCTCATCGTTGAAATTAACGATCGTCACTTCGTCGCGTGGATTGGATGCCTTCACCATAGCGAGCGCGGCGGTCTCCACCTTCTTACGCTTATCGCGCATGCTGCCGCTGTTATCGATTACCAATCCTAAGGAAATGGGAACATCCTCGCGGGTTACCTTCTTGATAGGCTGCTCTACTTTCCCCTCAAACACTTTGAAGGCGTCTTTCGGAAGAGCCGTCATCAAATGCCCGCTCTTGTCCACAACGCTCGCATGGAGAACCACCAAGCGGGTATCGGACCGGAACACGGTGCCTGCGGCTTCTTGAGCGCGCAGTCCGGAATCGGACACAACCGCGAGAAGCGCCGCAAGGGTGAGCAGCGGCAGAGCTTTACTGAACAGGTGCATAGTATCCAAGCCGAAAAAATACCTTTAGCGGAGGCAGCCCGCGCGGCTGTTGAATGGTCACCTTCACCCGCCGGTACTTGCCGTCCTTTTCGAGGTTAGTGGGGGTGTAGCCGAGCACATACTGATTCCGCAATTCAATTCCTATCTTCGCAGCAACGTCGGGCAGTTCGTTCAGATTCTCCACCGCGTATTGCCGCCCGCCTGTCTGCTCCGCCAATTCGGTCAACAGGCCAGGGCCAGAGAGCTCTTCCGCCGTCCGGCCGCGTCCCGCCATCGATTCGTAAATGCCGATGCCATACACTTGGACGACCGTCTCGCGCACCAGTTTCTTGATTTCACTTTCCGTGTAGCGGCTGCTGTTGTCTCCCCCATCGGAGATGATCAGCACCGCCTTCCGCGGATTGTGCGCCTTTTTCATCTGCTTCATAGCCATGTAAAGGCCGTCAAGCAGCGCGGTCCGTCCCTTGGCCTGCGTGAATGTAAGCCTGTTTTGTATCTCTTCCGTGTTTGTTGTAAATCCGGTTACCAGTTCCGGCTTATCGTTGAACTGCACCAGGAAGAACTCATCCTCCGGGTTCGCGGTCTTAAAAAACTGGGCGGCCGCTTGCCGGGATTTTCCAAGCTTGTTCCCCATGCTGCCGCTGCAATCGAACACCAATCCTATCGACAGCGGTGCGTCCTCACTGGAGAACTGAGTAATGGTCTGTTCCACTTTGTCTTCCGACAGCTTGAAGTGTTCCTTCTCCAGTCCCGTTACAAACCGGTTTAACGGGTCCGTAACGGTAACGTTGATCAGAACCAGTGTGGTATCTACCCGGATGCTCGCCTGCCGGCTGTCTTTCTCGTTCGCTGCGGCACCCGGCGAGGGCTTGATGCGAGGCTCAATGGAAACCTTGGGATCTTCCGGCAAAAGGGCCACCGCCGATTTCTTGGGTTTCTTGTCAGCCCCGAACAGGGAGAGGGCAGCCAGCGTCAAAAGAAGCGCGAGTCCGCTGACCGTGTATTGTTTTGCGCACTGCTTCAGGCGTTTCACGACCCTTTCTCCTCGCGTCGTGTCTGCGAACAAATTCAGTATAACATGCACCTTTTTCATGCTATGATCGAACGTGCCAACGCGTATTCTGGGCGTCATTCCTGCCCGGTTTGCCTCCACTCGATTTCCTGCAAAAGCCCTCGCCCGTATCTCCGGCAAAAGTATGCTCGAACACGTGTTTGAACGGGCCTCGCGGGCACGATATCTGACCAGCGTCGTCATCGCAACCGACGACCAGCGGATCTACGACGAAGCGAAGCGATTCGGCGCCCCCGTCCGTATGACCCGCGCCGATCATCTTTCGGGTACCG
Source organism: Acidobacteriaceae bacterium (assembly GCA_025360145.1). Classification (GTDB taxonomy): domain Bacteria; phylum Acidobacteriota; class Terriglobia; order Bryobacterales; family Bryobacteraceae; genus JANXXV01. Next base: position 9,004 of record JANYCV010000257.1, on the reverse strand, counting down.
ACCGCGTGGCCGAGGTGGCTTCGGCCGACGACGCGCAGATTGTGGTGAATATTCAAGGCGATGAACCGTTGATCGATCCGGCTGCCATTGATGCCGCGGTGCTGTCGATTCTGGATCATCCCGAAATCCCCATGGGCACTCTAAAAAAGCGAATTGAGGACCCGGCTGAGATCGACAATCCAAACGTCGTCAAAGTAGTAACGAATTTTGCAGGCGACGCTATCTATTTTTCCCGCGCTACGATTCCTTACCTCCGAGGCGGCGAAAGTTTGACGCGATTCAAGCATATTGGTCTCTATGTATACCGGCGCGACTTCCTGTTGAGCTACTCCGATCTTCCCGTCGGGCCGCTGGAGAAGGCGGAGCGCCTGGAGCAATTGCGGGCGCTGGAAAATGGCTACTCCATCCGCGTGGCCGAAACCGAATACGAATCCATCGGGGTGGACACCCCGGAAGACTTTGAGCGCGTAACTAAACTGTACGAAACATCCCTTTTGCAAAATGGCTAAATACATATTTGTCACCGGCGGCGTAGTTTCTTCTCTAGGAAAAGGAATTGCCGCCGCTTCCATTGGCTGTCTGCTCGAAAGCCGGGGACTCCGCGTCACCCTGCAAAAATTCGATCCTTATTTAAACGTAGATCCAGGAACAATGAGCCCGTTCCAGCATGGCGAAGTGTTCGTCACCGACGATGGCGCCGAGACCGATCTCGATCTGGGCCATTATGAGCGGTTCACTCACGCGCATCTCACCCAGAGCAACAACGTTACGTCCGGCCGCATCTACGAACAAATCATCGCCCGGGAACGGCGCGGCGACTATCTGGGCAAGACGGTGCAGGTGATCCCGCACGTTACCAATGAAATCAAGGCCGCGATGCGCCGCGTATCGGCGGATGTGGACGTGGTGATCGTCGAGATCGGCGGTACCGTGGGCGATATCGAGTCCCTGCCGTTCATTGAGGCCATCCGGCAAATGCGGCACGAAGTCGGCCGCGAGAACGCCATTTTCGTGCACGTCACGCTGGTGCCGTGGATCGCCGCCGCGCAGGAGATGAAGACCAAGCCGACCCAGCACAGCGTGAAGGAACTGCGCGCGCTCGGTATCCAGCCGGATATTCTGCTGTGCCGTTCCGAGCGCCCGCTCTCGCAGGAAGTCAAGGAGAAGATCGGCCTGTTCTGCGACGTGGCTCCAGAAGGAGTCATCACCGCCCGCGATGTGGATTCGGTCTACGAAGTGCCGCTGGGTTTCGCCGAGCAGAAGGTGGATGAAACCGCTCTGGGTTTGCTGCATCTCGAAGCCAAACCCCGCAACATGGCGCGCTGGACGGATATGATCGACCGCCTGAAGAATCCGGAACGGACGGTGGAGATCGGGCTGGTCGGCAAGTATGTGGAGTACGAAGATTCCTATAAGAGCTTGAAAGAAGCGCTACTGCACGGCGGCCTTGAGCACGGCGCGAAGGTCCACATTCACTGGATTGAGGCCGAGCATCTCACCTGGCCCGAGTGCAAGGGGCAGCTTTCGAAATACGATGGCATTCTGGTGCCGGGCGGATTCGGCAAGCGCGGCATTGAAGGCATGATTAACGCCATCCGGTTCGCGCGGGAATATAAGGTGCCGTTCTTTGGGATCTGCCTGGGCATGCAGACGATGGTGATTGAATTTGCGCGCAACGTGTGCGGCCTGGCCGATGCGAATTCCACCGAGTTCGATCAGGCCACCGGGCAGCGTGTGATCTATAAGCTCCGCGAGCTGAGAGGCGTGGACGAACTCGGCGGCACCATGCGGCTGGGCGCGTATCCATGCCAGCTTGCCGAGGGCAGCTTCGCGCGCGCCGCCTACGGCAAGGCGGAAATCAGCGAACGCCACCGCCACCGCTTCGAATTCAATCGCGAGTTTGAACAGGTTCTCACCGCGCACGGACTTCGGATCACCGGCGAAACTCCGGATAAGGTATACGTCGAAATTTGCGAGATCGCGAACCACCCCTGGTATCTCGGCTGCCAGTTTCATCCCGAGTTCAAATCGAAGCCGCTGGAACCGCATCCGCTGTTCAGTGCCTTTGTCGACGCCGCCCTGCATCATCGAAAAGGCCAGCTTGATCTCGATGAATCGCCGGAACTGTTGGTAGCCGCCCCATCCCATGCCGGTTGAATTCGGATCGGGCCATCCGCTGGGCCTGATTGCCGGCCCGTGCGTGATTGAGAGTGAAGAGCACGTTCACTTTCTGGCGAACGAGATTCGCCGGATAGCGGGCGATTTCGTGTTCAAGGCGTCGTTCGATAAGGCGAACCGCAGCAGCGCCGCGTCTTACCGCGGCCCGGGATTACAGGAAGGGCTTCGCATCCTGAGCGGCCTCCGCCGGGAAGGGTTTGAAGTGCTGACCGATATTCACGAACCAGCGCAAGCGGACCTCGCGGCCGAGGCTGTAGACATCCTGCAGATCCCCGCGTTTCTTTGCCGGCAAACAGACCTGCTGCTTGCGGCGGGCCGCACGGGCAAGATCGTGAACATCAAGAAGGGGCAGTTTGTCTCGCCGTACGACATCCGCCACGCCGCGGATAAGGTTGCCTCGACTGGCAATAACCGCATCATTCTGACGGAGCGCGGCTCGTCATTCGGCTACAACAATCTGGTGGTAGACATGCGCGGCCTGGTGATCATGCGTGGCCATGGATATCCGGTAGTCTTCGACGCCACCCACAGTGTGCAACTTCCCGGCGCATCGGGCAACGCATCAGGCGGCCAGCCGGAATTCATCGCACCGCTTTCGCGCGCGGCGGTGGCAGCGGGAGTGGACGGCGTCTTCGTGGAGGTACACGAGAATCCGGCGAAGGCGTTGTCCGATGGCTCGAACGCGCTGCGGCTGGATTTGCTGGCTGGATTGCTGGCGAGTTTACGAAGGATACACCAAGCCGCGAGTGCGTAGCAGCAGGCAGCTATGCAGGCAGCAATACTGGACTTGACACCGCGATAAATATCGTTTATCTTCTGACTAGTCAGACTAGTTAAAACATTCCTATGTTTAAAGCTATCAAGAAACCGCAGCGCCGAGTCGCTCCGGCCACTATCAAGAACCTAACGCTTGCAGGTCAAAGTTGGCAGCTTCAGGCAGCGAAGGCTCGTTTTAGCGAAGTATTTCAACTAGCGCGAACGGAAGGTCCCCAACTCATCACGCGGCAAGGCAAGGATGGGGTGGTCATGATACCGGTCGAGCAATTTGACCGGCTTGTGATTCGGTCGCGTCAGCCCAAGAGCTTGGTGCAGTTCTTTCGAGCGTCCCCGCTCGTTGGTCTTGATTTGGATTTCGCGAGAGACCGGGATACAGGGCGAGACATCGAACTGTAAGTTGCTTTCTTCTCGACACCAATTGCGCTTCAGATCTAGTTCGGATTAAATCGGAGCCGCGCGTCATGGAATGGATGGAGGCGACAGGCGAAGGGCTTCTCTACCTCAGCGTTCTCACATTGGGAGAAATTCGCAAAGGTTTGGCTGGTCTTGCACAATGTAAGCGCAGGACACATCTGGAAACATGGCTGGCGGTTGAACTACAAGCCCGGTTCTGGGACAGGATTTTAGCAATTGACGCGCCTGTAGCGGATCGTTGGGGTTTGCTCGCAGCCCAAGCGAAAGGCAGATGCCTGTCCCTTCCAATCCTCAATGGCTTACTGGCGGCAACAGCGCTTTATCACAATCTCACGGTTGTATCCCGCAACGCCAGCGACTTTACGAATGCGCAGGTTTAAGTCTTGAATCCATGGGAGGCGTGACGCCCAACCCCGGCCATTCACCCGATCAACGCTAACATCTGTATAGTGCCCCAGCAGCCCGACATCAGGATGCAGTCGTGAGCGCCCGCACCTTGCCGCCTCCAGCGAAGCGAAAGCGCAGCCCATCCGCGCGATCTCGAAAGTCCCCGGCGCCGAACCCAAGCCTGTGGCTCCCCTTCGCCATCGGCCTTATCCTGATCACCGCGGGCGTGCTCTTCCACCAGCACTACACGCTCAGCTTCCAGTCGCCAGTTCGGCTCAGCTTGCATTCTCCTTTCGTGGTAACCGAGCGCACTATCTCAGAAGGCGCCTCCGCCGCCCAAGCCGACCAGAACGGCCGCGGCCTCTCCGCCTGGCAGCAATACGCCTGCCGGAAATTCGGCGTGGATTGCCGTATCGCCCTGGCCATTCAGCGCGCCGAAAACCCGCAGGGCAAATGCGAGATCTACCACTACAATTCCAATGGAACCCTCGACTGGGGCTATTTCCAGATCAACACCGTCCATCTCGAGCGTCCCGGACTCAATCTCCGGGATCTGCTCGACTGCAAGGCGAATATCGATTTTGCGTACCAGCTTTACCAGGAGAAAGGCGGATTCAGCCCCTGGAGCACGTTTAAGAGCGGTCGATACCGGGAGTTCCTGTCCCGGCCATAAACGGCACTAAACGCATCGCCTGCAGAATGCGTCATTATATCTGTATGCCAGTTGCATCTTCCCGTAGGCGCCGAGGGTTTTCCCTCATTGAGTTGCTGATCGTTGTGGCCATCATTATGGTTCTGGCCGCCATTGCCGTCCCTAAGCTGAACCAGGCCAGAATGTACAGTCAGGAAACCGCGGCGGTGAAGCAGATCGGCACCATCCACACGGCCGAGACTCAATACTACTCGCAGTTCGGCAAGTACGCGGTTCAGATGAGCGAACTCGGGCCGCCGAATAGCGGTCAACCCGGCCCAACCGGCGCAGACCTCATCCCCGGCGATTTCGCTCTGGGCAAGAAGTCGGGCTTCGTCTTCCAGATCCAGGCGACACCCACCGGCTACGCAGCCACCGCCGTGCCCGAGATCTATAATAGTTCCGGCCGCCGCAGCTTTTACTCAGACCAGACCACCGTAATCCGGGAGAATTGGGGTCCGGAACCCGCCACGCTTACCAGTAAAGAGATCCACTAGGATTTATCCGGTTTCCTTTGGCGTAGATTCGGCCTCGAAAGTTACCCATTTTCAAGGTATTCTTACCTAGTCCCGAGAGCTTTGCTTGGCAAACTTGTTATACTTTTGACGGGCCGTGACGGATACAGCCTTTCGCGTAGGGGACACAAGTATGCTCTGGTCGAAGTTTCTCTTTGCTCCGGTTTTCGGGGTAGCTCTAGTAACATCTTGTATGGCTGCGGATGGAGGAGAATCAGTCGCCTCCACGAAAGATTGCAGCTTCAACTCAGCCCCGGAGGAGTTCCTATCCTCCCAAAGCCGTATCCGGAACGATATTTCAGACCGTCTGCAAAAGCTTGGCGCCGCTCGCTTTAGCGCCGTTTCAGCCCGGAACACGGTCGCCGCCGCCAGCGTGATCCGACGCAATTTCATTGACGAACAGATCTTCGGCAAGATGGCTCAAGCCAATGCCGATTCGGCGCCTCTCACCACGGACGAGGAATTCGTCCGCCGCGCCACCCTGGATATCACCGGCCGCATCCCAACCACCTTCCAGGTTCGCGACTTTGTTGCCAGCCCGGACCCCAACAAGCGTAATGACCTGATTGGAAAACTTCTTTATTCCCCTGAGTTTGTGGACAAATGGACACTCTGGTTCGGGGACCTTGTGCAGAACGGCGCCAACACCCTGTCAACTGCCAATTTCGGCCGCGTGATCGACGGGCGAAACGCTTATTACAACTATATTAAGAAGTCCATCGCGGATTCTAAATCGATTCGCGACATCGCCTGGGAGGCGGTTGGCGCCGGGGGTAACAATTTCAACCCGGCAACTGGCGCAGCCAATTTCGCACTCAACGCGCAAGCCGCGAACGGTCCGGCGCAGGACACCTACGACATGATGTTGATGAAGACGGCAACCGCCTTCCTCGGCATGGCGCATTACGATTGCCTCGCCTGCCACAGTGGCCGCGGGCACCTTGACACGTTGAGCCTCTGGGGTCAGCGGACCAGCCGCATGGAAGCCTGGAGAATGTCGGCTTTCTTTTCCCGCATGCGCTTGAATCGGTACGGGCAGCAGGCCACGCAGTACACCGATCCCAATTACCAGAGCGTGGACGTGCAGGATGCGCCCAGCGGCCAGTACGATCTGAATGTGACGTTCGGCAACCGGCCTCCCCGCTGCACCAACGCCTTGCCGCTGGATGCGAAGACGAACCGCTGCCCGACGGCGGTGAACGCGGCGGCCAACCAGGTAACGCCGGAGTATCGCGGCACGCTCGCCAAGCCGAAAGACGGCAACTGGCGCGCTGCCTTCGCCGACAACATGACAAGCGATCCCATGTTTGCCCGCAACTTCGCGAACCGCATCTGGAAGCAGATGTTCAACATGGGTCTGGTGGAACCGGTGGACGGTCTTGATCCGGACCGCCTGGACCCCAGCAATCCTCCGCCTGCTCCCTGGGCGCTGCAGGCAACGCACCCGGAACTGCTCGAAAAACTGGCCCGGGCCTTCGTCGATAGCGGCTACGATCTGCGCGAGTTCATTCGCCTGATCGCCGAATCTTCCGCCTACCAGCTAAGCTCCCGTTACGATGGCGACTGGAAGGTAGAATACGTGCCACTGTTCGCCCGCCACTATCCGCGCCGCCTGGACGGCGAGGAAATCCACGATGCCATCGCACAGGCGACCGGCGTTTTGGGCAAGTATATGGTGCAGGCTTCCAGCAACCGCTATTCACCCACCGATCCGCTGCCGAATCTGCCAGACCCCACCATTTGGGCAATGCAACTTCCCGACACTCTGGAGCCCAGAAGCAACGGCGGCGTGGCAAATTTCATGAACAACTTCATCCGCGGCAATCGGGACACACAGGCGCGCAGTCAGGCCGGCTCCATTCTTCAGCAGCTCAGCCTGATGAACGACAATTTTGTGAACTCGCGGACGAGAATTTCAGCATCACCGGTGCTGGCCGATATCGCCAAGCTCCCCACCAACGATGCCATCGTCAATGAAATCTTCCTCACGTTTCTCTCGCGCAAACCATCGGCCCGCGAGCTGGATCGCGGACTGAATTTTCTGTCGAAGTCCACCACCACCGCAGGCAGGAATACGGCGGTTGAAGATATGGCTTGGGTGGCGATCAACAAGGTTGATTTCCTGTTCAGCTACTAACGAGGATTCATGAAAGATCGTTTCGGTACCGATTGGAGTAAGATTCAGGGCACGCGTTTCTGGAAACAACCGCAACTGGGCAGGCGCATGTTTTTCCGGCACATCGGCGCGGCACTCGGCGGCTACTTCCTGCTGCCCGCCCGCCCGATGGAAACGGTCGCCAAGGCTTCCCCAAATACCATCGGTACGGCCAAGAACGTCATCTTTATTCTGATGACGGGCGCGCCCAGCCATTCCGACACCTTCGATCTCAAGGAAGGATCGTGGACCCCGTCGTTCATGGCTCCTACCTCTTACGGCGACATCCGTTTCCCGCAAGGGCTGATGCCCAAAATCGCAAATCAGTTGGATTCGGTGGCGCTGGTGCGTTCAGTACGCGCGTGGGCCGCAGTCCACGGCCTGGGACAGACCTGGGTGCAGATTGGCCGCAATCCTGCCTCAAGCCTTGCACGAATTGCGCCGCATATCGGCTCCGTGGTGTCGATGGAACTGGGGCCAACCTCGGCAAATCGTTCGCTGCCCGCGTTTCTCTCCTTGAACGCCAATACCGGCCCCGGCTCGGGTTATCTGGCGCCGGACAACGCCCCCTTCTATGTAAGTCCGGGCGGTGGTGGACTGGGCAATTCGGCGCATCCGAACGGCAACGTGGTCTTCGACCGGCGTTACGGTTTGCTACAGGAAATGGACGCGGAAACCAAGGAATCGGGCGCATTCGGAACATCGGTTTCAGAGATGGCGCAATTCAATTTAAGCGCCCGCAAATTGATGTACAACGGCGACATCGATAAGGTTTTCACCTTCGACCAGAACACCCGCAACCTCTACGGCAACACCGGTTTCGGCAACGCGTGCATTACGGCGCGAAACTTGCTGAAGGCAAAGCTGGGCACGCGGTTCATCCAGATATCCGTCGGAAGCTGGGATCATCACGCCAACATATACGCCCCGAACGGACCGCTGCAAGGATTGTCCCGTCAGTTCGATAACGGGCTCGGTCAACTGCTGGCTGACATGAAGCAGGACGGTACTTTGGATGAGACTCTGATCGTCGCGATGGGTGAATTCGGCCGCACCGTGGGAGCGCCAAACGTCCAGAACGGCCGCGACCACTACCTGCAACAGGCCGTGCTGATGGCCGGGGCGAAGATTCGCGGAAAGCGAGCCATCGGCTCCACCGACAGCGAAGCGCGAAACATCGTCGATCCCGGCTGGTCCCGCGACCGCGAAATAAGACCCGAGGATATCGAAGCGACAATCTATTCCGCACTCGGAATCGATTGGACCAAGCAGAGCGACAGCCCGCTCGGCCGCACGTTCGAATACGTTCCGTTCTCCGGCCAGGATCTATACGGTCCGATCAACGAGCTCTGGTAGAGCGCCGGTTGTCCCGGCGATCGCTCTTAAACAACGTCAGGCTGCTGAGGAACGCGCCAAACGCCCCGGCAATCAGCGCAAGTATCGCGTAGAACTCGTCTTTGCCCGTAAATATATAAGGCATAATGAGAAATCCGCGCGCCATCATTACGAAGACGATCAGCGTCCAAACCGGAAACAGGTATCGGAAGATGCCCGTCACCGCCAGTGCGATGGTCGCCAGGCCGGCAATACTGCCATAAAACAGCCAGTGAATCAGCTCGTCCCCTTTCCACGGAAACATCGCCAGATTCAGCGTATGCGCATCGCTCGCGATCGCAACACCCGAAATAGCGAGGAGGATCAGCGCGAGGACAAGATGGTACAGGTAACTATACAGACGCAGTAGTATGGCCATCGGAAATAAAGGGTTATTGTATCAAGCTTCCGCGTCCCATTTGACGAGGGTGCAGAAGTTCGGTAGGTTGGACGCAGTTCAAAATCCCTCAGTGCGGCTCGCGCCGGTACGTCACGTAGCGGGCCCGGCCTTGT
>JANYCV010000228.1 GCA_025360145.1 Acidobacteriaceae bacterium | reverse complement strand
GAATCATCACGTTTCCTGGCAGAAAAGATTTTGGGTAACGCTTTTCGTTCAATACCCACGGGCCGTTGGAGGCACTTTGCGAGAGGGTCCAACTTTTCGATTTGTCGCGCCCTGTTTGGTTCCGGCTACGCCGGGTTAGGTATCCCCAACGATCCCCACCCAAAAAACCAAATGCGCCTGCTTCCCGATCTAGGGACACGGCTCGCCCGGAACTTCCGCACTAGGAATCAGCAGCTTAGCGGGATTGGCCCGGCAGTCCACCCGTGACTGATGCCTGAACCTAAAAACGGCAGTTCACCGGCCATAAACTGCGTAACCCGCTCATCGCCAAGCTGTTGCGGTGAAGGAGGGGGGGGCACTCGGACGGCGGAGCGCGGCGCAGTTCGAACCCCTGCCGATTCAATTGCTTGCCGGCTTGGGCTATGACCGACTGCCGTTTTTAGGCTGAAACAGCCTTCCAGATGGGGGCTGAACTGGCACGGTTGTCAGCTATTACGCGGGGTAGGGCACTCCGTCCCGACAAAAAAAACCTGCCGTTTCTAATCCGAAACCGGTCCGGCTAAAGTTGCGTCCCAATAATAGCGATATACTGGTTGTGTTGGGAGGATTCCCTTTGGCTAAAAAACGGCGCTCTCTTTTGGTTGCACCGCTGATTGTTCTTCTTTGCTCGATGCTGGGCGGCCTTTACGGGCCGACGATTGCCGGCGCGTCGGCGGCTAGTTCAGAAGATGACATTAAGTCGAGTTTGAAGAGTTTCTCGAAGGTGCTGAACCTGGTGGAAGAAAACTTCGCCGACAAGGTGACCCCGGATAAGGCCATTTATAAGGGCGCGATTCCTGGAATGGCGCGGACCCTCGATCCCCACACCAACTTCTTCGATCCCAAGGATTTCCAGTTGCTGCGAGAAGACCAGAAGGGCCACTACTACGGTGTTGGCATGACTGTGGCGCCGCGCGGCGGCAAGACTATCGTCATCGCTCCGTTCGAAGGTTCGCCAGCTTACAAGGCTGGCATTCGTCCGGGCGATGCCATTTTGGAAGTGAATGGTAAGCGCACAGATGGCCTGACTACTACCGAAGTGGCGGATCTGTTGAAGGGCCCGCTGGGAACGCAGGTGCAGGTGGTGATCGCCCGCGAGGGCGTGGAGAAGCCGATCCCGTTCAACATCACCCGAGGCGAGATTCCCCGGAAAAGCGTAGAAGATGCGTTCTTTGTGAAGCCGGGCATCGCCTACATGGATATTCAACAGTTCAATGAGAACACCAGCCGTGAGATGGAAGACAATTTTAAGCGCCTGGATGAAAGCAAGATCAAGGGCCTTATTCTGGATCTTCGCGAGAACCCCGGCGGCCTTCTGAATGAAGGCGTTGCCGTGGCCGATCACTTTCTGCAAAAGGGACAGATGATCGTTTCGCACCGTGGCCGTTCCTCGCCGGATAAGCCTTACTATGCGCGGCACGGCAACCAGGGCCGCGATTATCCAATCGTCGTGTTGGTGAACCGGTACTCGGCTTCGGCGGCTGAGATCGTCGCCGGCGCTTTGCAGGATCATGACCGCGGGTGGGTTCTGGGCGATAACACCTTCGGCAAGGGGCTTGTGCAGACCGTGTATCCGCTGTCAGAAAATACCGGCCTTGCTTTAACCACCGCTCACTTCTACACGCCGAGCGGTCGATTGATTCAGCGGGATTACACAAATACGTCGTTCTACAACTACTACTACAACCGCCAGGAAGGCGGTACGAAGAACTTGCAGGACGTGAAGATGACCGACAGCGGCCGTACGGTCTACGGCGGCGGCGGCATCACGCCGGATGAGAAGTTCCTGCCTCCCAAGGCGAACAAGTTTCAAATTGAACTTCTCCGCAAGTACGAGTTCTTCAACTTTACCGCCAAGTATTTCGGCACGCATGATACGAAGCTTCCGAAAGACTGGGCGCCGGACAACGCGCTGATGAACGATTTCCATGCATTCCTGCTGAAGGATAGCGCGCAGTTCACAGAAGCGGAATACGCCGAAAATAACGAATGGACGAAACAGCAGTTGCGCCGCGAGATGTACATCACTGCGTTCGGCGTGGAAGGTGCGCGGAAACTGGGTATCGAATTCGACCCGGTTGTGTTGAAGGGCATCGATTCGTTGAGCAAGGCCAAATCGCTTCAGGATACGGCCAAGAAAATGATCGTTCAGAGGGTACAAACAAAATAAGACCGCTCGACAGCAGCCACCTAAAGTTGGTCATCTGCGCGGCATTCTCCAGCAGATGACCAACTACGTCCCCAATCCTCAAATTGCAATCCTAGATACCGGCGGCCAGTACTGCCATATGATCGCGCGAAAAGTGCGCGAGCTGGGCGTATACGCGGAAGTTTTCCCCAGCGGCACAGCGGCCAATCTGCTTGCCGGACGGAAAGGTCTTATCATCTCCGGCGGCCCGGCCAGCGTCTATGAAGCAGGCAGCCCAGGCGTTGACCTCGCGATCTTTTCGTCCGGTCAGGCCGTGCTGGGCATCTGTTACGGCCAGCAACTGATGGCGCGCGCGCTGGGCGGGACCGTCCGCAAGGGCGCTAAGGGCGAGTATGGTCTTGCCGTGCTTGAAACCACTGCCGAGGCCGGCCCACTGTTCCGTGACGCGGACGGAAAGCAGCAAATCTGGATGAGCCACCGTGACTCGGTGAGCACCGTTCCCGGCGGATTTGAAGTTACCGGGCGGACCAATACCTGCGAGACCGCCGCGATTGCCGATGCGGCCAGACGGCTGTACGGAGTTCAGTTTCATCCCGAAGTGGCCCACACCCGCCATGGCCGGCAGATTCTATCCAACTTTCTGTTCGATATTTGCGGCTGTACGCCCGACTGGGACCCGAAGCATCGCATTCCGCTGGTGCAGCAACAGATCCTAGATGTGGTGGGCGACAGGAATGTCTTCTTCTTCGTCAGCGGCGGCGTGGATTCCACCGTTGCCTATTCGCTTTGCCTGAAAGCGTTAGGCAAAGACCGCGTTCGTGGCACCTATGTGGACACGGGCCTGATGCGCGAGGGCGAGACAAAATTCGTCCAGGGCCTTTTTGAATCGCTCGGCAGCGAAGGCTTTCACGTGGAAGACGCCTCATCTGAATTCCTGACCGCGCTGCATGAAGTGCGCGATCCGGAGAAGAAGCGCCACATCATCGGCGAACAATTCGTACACGTGCAGGACCGGATTCTGAAACAGTTGGACGGCCATTGGATTCTGGGACAGGGCACCATTTATCCCGATACGATTGAATCCGGCGGGTCGGCCAAGGCGGACCTGATCAAGACGCATCACAACCGCGTGGCCGGCATACAAAAGTTGATCGACGAGAAGCGCATTGTGGAACCGCTGGCGTTATTTTACAAAGACGAGGTCCGCGAGATTGGGCGCGAGCTTGGCCTGCCGGCTGAGTTTCTCGATCGGCATCCATTTCCGGGTCCGGGGCTTGCCATCCGTTGCCTGTGCTCCTCCGTTGCGCTGGATCTCGAACGTCTGGATGAAGGCTGGCTGATTCCGGTGAAGTCGGTCGGGGTGCAGGGCGATTCGCGGACCTACAAGCCGATCCTTGCCATCACCGGGGAGAACCTTCACCAGCGGGCTATCGATCTTACCAACGCCATGGAGCAGGTGAATCGTGTGGTATCCGTGACCGGCAGCAATTACCCGGTGGAGAAGCTTTCAGTGCAGCCCTCGGCGATCACGCCCTTGCGCCTGGACCGGTTGCGAACGGCGGATGCCATTGTACGGCGGATTTGCCTCGAGAGCGATTTCGAAAAGCGCGTCTGGCAGTTCCCTGTGGTGTTAATTCCCGTCGGAACCGCGGCGGCGCCGGATTCGATCGTGCTGCGGCCCGTCGATTCAGTGGACGGAATGACGGCGGAGTCGGTAGCGATGGATCCTGCGATTCTGGCGCGGCTTACGGCGGAGATCCTCAGCGTTCCGGGTATCGCATCTGTGTTTTACGACCTGACTCACAAACCGCCGGGCACGATCGAGTGGGAGTAGGGCTCAAATCCGGTGGAAGCCTTTGAGAATATCCTTCATCGCATAGCGCAAGGCAATCGGGCGGCCGTGCGGGCAGGCCATTGGATAGTCGGTGGCCGAAAGCGCCGTCAGTAGCCAGTTCATCTTCGTCAGATCGAGGCGGGTGTTGATCTTGATGGCGGCGCGGCAGGCGATGGAAGCCGCGATCCCGCGCCGCAGATCGTCCATGGACAAGCTGCGCATCTCGCCGTCGCCGATTTCGAGGATTTCCGATATCAACTTCTCTATCTCACCGGCGCTCACCGCGGACGGCGCGCCCTTCACCGCGATGGTACGCGCGCCGAACGGTTCGGTGTCGAAACCAATGGCATTGAGTTCGCTGGCGATGCGGGCGTACTGCAACTGCTGCGACGCAGTCACCTGCAGCACGATCGGCATCAGCAACTGCTGCATCTCCACGCGGCCGGAGGCGCGCTGCTTCAGCACCTTTTCAAATAGAATGCGCTCGTGGGCTACGTGTTGGTCGATGATCCAAAGACCATCGCGGCCCGCGGCGATGATGAAGCTGTCGTGGATTTGCCCAAGCGGACGCAGATCCATCAACGAGTTCATGCTCGGCGACGGCTCGGCAAACGATTCCAGCGGGAATGCACCATGGGACTCGGGAACCGGCAGCCGCATCGGCGCGGCGCTTTCATCCATCCGGATCGACCCGGTACCGAAATCGAATCGCAGCGGCGGCGCGGCGACCGGCGCCAGAGTCATCACCGGCAGGTCGTCTTCGCGCTGCGGCGCAGGCACTACCGCGTATTGATTGCCCTGATGATTCTCAATGCGCTGGGTGAATTCCGAATACGGAAGGTCCGCCGCGGGCTGGGGTACGGCTGGCCGGGCCGCGGGCAGTGGCAGGTTCGACACCGGACGGCTGGCCATAAGCAACTCGCGGATGGAATCACGCAGAAAATCGTGGACAAACGACCCGTGCCGGAACCGCACCTCCGTTTTCGACGGATGAACGTTGACGTCCACCTCCTCGCAATCGCAATCGAGAAACAGCAGGGCGAACGGATAGCAGGCCGGCGGAATCAGATTGTGATAGGCGGCCGAAAGCGCGTGCATCAGCAATCGATCGCGAATCAAGCGGCCGTTCACAAACAGGAACACCGAATTGCGATTCAGCTTCTGAACCTGCGGCCTCGAAACAAAGCCACGCAGAGCGAACACACGCTCTACCGGGTCCGGATCTTCGGCGGAAACACCGAGCCGCAGTTCTTTCTCGCAATAGCCGATGTTCACCAGCTCTTCTAGAACCGAGCCGCCGAACACCTGGTAGACACGATCGCGGAGCTGTTCTACCGGAGTGACTCCCAGCAGTTCATTCACTCCATTCACCAATTGGAAACTCTTGGCGGGATGGGCCAGGCTGTAGTGCGTCACCAGCGACGCAATGTGCGCCAGTTCGGTTTGCTCCGACCGCAGAAACTTTCGCCGGGCCGGAACGTTGAAAAACAGATCGCGTACGGTGATGACGGTGCCGGCGGCCAACGCCGATTCGTCGCAGCGCAGCAACTTGCCGCCCGCTAGCTCCACCGTGGTGCCGGTTGTTTCCTGGGTGGTCCGCGTTTCGAGCAGCAGGCGGGAAACCGATGCGATGGACGGCAGTGCCTCGCCCCGAAACCCGAGCGTGGCAATGGAGAGCAGGTCGCTCACATCGCTCAACTTACTGGTAGCGTGGCGCTCGAAGGCCAGCATGGCGTCGTCGCGAAGCATGCCGCAGCCGTTGTCGGTGATGCGGATCAGCCGCCGGCCGCCGTTCTCCACTTCGATGCGGATATCGGTGGCGCCCGCGTCGAGCGAGTTTTCTAGCAGTTCCTTGACTACGGAGGCAGGCCGCTCCACTACCTCCCCGGCCGCGATCTTATTCGCAACATTATCGGAGAGAATCCGGATCCGGCCCATGTCTTACTGTATCGTCTTACTGCTGTATCGTCTTACTGCTGTATCGTCTTACTGGATTGCAATGTTTCGCTCGGCCAGAAGCTCACCGGTGAACCGCAGCAGATTCGCCAGATTTTTGCGGTGATTCACAGACTGGTTGACCAATGCGGACTGGGCCAAGTTGAGCGCCGTCTGCGCATCCAGCAGGAAGAACAGCGTCGAAGTTCCCAGGTCGTACTTCTTCTGTTCGGCATCCACGCGCTTCCGCGCCAGGTCGAGCGCGATCTTCGCCAACTCTATGTTTGCTTTACTGCCTTCCACCAGGCTAATCGCGTTCAAAACATCAAGGCGGACCGTTTGTTCCGCGCTTCGCACGCGCAGCGAGTCGAGGCGCTTGGTGACGATGGCATCGGCATAATCGGCTGCGGCACGGCGGTCGCGGATAGGCAAAGTCAAAGTCAGACCAAAACCGTAGACCGGAAAACCGAATCCGAAAAGTTGATCGAGAGCGTCGCTAAATCCGCCCGGAATCGTGTTAATGAAGGTGCTGGAGGTGCCGTCACCGGTGAATACATTCTGTCTCTGCGTGAACGGGCCGCCACGTCCAGCTGCGCCGTATTGACCGGTCAACCGGAAATCAGGCCGCAAGCTATTTGTGGCCGTCTTAATATTCAGATCGTCAATATCGATATTCTGCCGGGCAGCCTTCACATCCGGACGCAAATTAACGGCCTTCTGCACAATGGCCTCCCTGTCCATCAGGACGTCGGCTGGAGGTTCGATGGGTTCGGTCAGCACAAGCGGCAGCCGGCGAATGGCGGGATCGAGATCGGCGCCCATCTGTTTGCGCAGGACGTCCTCCACCTGCTGCAAGCGGTATCGGGCCTGCGAAAGCTGAATCTGATAGTTGGCAAACTGCGCCTGTGGCTGATAGATATCCAGCGAAGAGATTGCGCCCAGTTCCAGTTCCCGCTGCGCCCGTTTCAGCGACGTGTCGGCCAAAGCCAGCGCCTGTTCTTGTACCTTTACGTTTTCACGCGCCAGAACCACGTCCCAGTAGGCATTCTCCGCATTGGAGACAAGCTGGAGAACCTGGTTTTGCAAGAGATACCCGGAGGCGCGCAGCCGGCTTCGGGCGATAGTGATGGGTAGTTTGGTGAGATACGATCCTCGATTGCGGAGCAGCGGTTGAGAAAAATTGGCGTTCAAGTTGGAGCTGATGGCCGGATTGAACAACTGGAACGAACTGTTGGTAGACGATTTCAGGGTACTGAATCCCACGTTATACTGCGCGCCGGAGCTGAGGATCTGCGTCCATTGGAAGTTCGTCGGCTGGCTGAGGGCATTCAGGGAAGAGGCACCGGCAAGCACATCGTTGGCGGGCGTCTGTGTCCGCGTGGCATTGAAGCGAGCGGTGACCAGCGGATCGAACACGGAAAAAGCACGCAGGATGCCGTTCCGAAAGACCTCCACCGACAGTTTCTGAACGCTGATGTCGGTGTTGTTCGCCATTACCGCATCCAGATAAGATCGGAGCGAGAGTTCCAGTTGGTTGTCCGCCACATAGTCGGCCAGGCGCACAGGCGGCTTCAATTCCACATTCGGGGCGGTCTTATTGAACGCCGTTCGGAAATAATTGGCCGAAGGGAAGACCGGCGCCGCTTCGGCCAACTGCGCCTTCTCCACCCTCACGGCACTCGCCGGGACCGGGTTGACAACGGCATTTTGGCCGGCAGCGCTGAATGCGCACAACAATAGTGTCAATGTCACACGAAATCGCATATCACTCTCTTTACTCGTAACGGATAGCTTCGATGGGATCGAGCTTGGCGGCCTGCACCGCGGGATAAATGCCGAACAATAGTCCAATTCCGACCGAAACGCCGAAGGCGACGACGATCGATGTTGTGGTTACATCGGTGGGCCACCCGGCGGCCGCCGCAATGATGTTCGCGAGTGAATAACCGAACGCGATTCCAATTAAGCCTCCAATGATAGAGATCAGAACCGCTTCTGTCAAAAATTGCCGGATGATGTCGGCCTGGCGCGCACCGATGGCGCGGCGGATACCGATTTCCCGGGTACGTTCCAGAACAGTTGCCAGCATGATGTTCATGATACCGATACCGCCCACCAGCAGCGAGATACCGGCGATACAGATCATGACGACGCTGAAGATGAATTGCGTGCGGCGTTTCTGTTCCAGCAATCCTGCCGGAACGGTCACGTTGAAATCGCCGGCGTCCTTGTGGGTAGAGGTCAAAATGGCGTTCACCACGTTTGCGGTTTCAACAGAATCCACTTTGTCGCGGACCTTGATATAAATTCCGTCAATCTCATCTTTCAAATAACTATTGTTGTCTTCAAACCGCCGCATCACAGTGTTCAACGGCGCAATCACCATGTTGTTCCGGTTCGAAACTTCCAGGCCCTCCACGTCGGAATCGGCTGTGGCTTGCTGGGCAAGCACGCCCACCACCTGCAGCCACGCGTCGTTGATTTTAACGAACTTGCCCACCGCGGGATCGTAACCGAGCAGATTCACTTTGGCCGACTCTCCCAACACGCACACCGGCGCGGAACGCGTGTTGTCTTCTTCGTTGAAGAAACGGCCCTCCACCAGTTTGAGGCTGTTGATCTTCATGAAATCCGGATTTACACCGATCAGTGTCGGCTGATCCTGCGCCGTCTTTGGGAGAATCTTTTGCGGCTTGAACCGCTTGCGCGGGGTGATGGCTTCAATGCCTTGCACGTTCTCGGAAATCGCCCGGTAATCGCGGAAAGTCAGCCCGGGGGAGATCGCGCGGCGCGCCTGTAATTCGTTGCGGTCGGCCGCTTCCTTTGCTTCGATGATGATGTTGTTAACGCCCAGCAAGTCGATATAACTCATAGCCGCGCGCTGGGCGCCGGCCGTGATAGACAACATCGCTACCACCGCGCCGACGCCGAAGATCATGCCGAGCATGGTGAGCAGGCTGCGCAGCTTGTGTACGAAGAGGCTTTGCAGCCCCATTTTCACTTCAGATGCGATTCCAGAAATGCTAGCCATTACTTCGCTCCCCCACCCATTCCACCCATCGGGCTGCCGGAAGCGGCCGCACCCTTATCTTTCTTCTTGTCGCCGGGTTTCGCGTTCGGATCGGCCATCGCAATCGTCTCCCCGGCGGTCAACCCACTGGCAATCACCATCGTCGATTCACTCCGTTTCGCCACCTTGATGGGCCGCTCATCCCAGCGGTTCAAATTCTTGACGTACACGATCTGCTTTCCATCTTTCTCAAACACCGCCTGCGCTGGAATATTGATCGCGTCCGGAATCTTTTCGACGATAATCTCCACGTCGGCCAGCAACCCCGGCCGCAACAGAACATCGAGTTGATTATCGGCCTCCACCGACGGAGGAAGCTTTGCATTGGCGAGGTCTTTTTCGCTGAACTGGCCCGGGCGCAGGGTGGGCATGGCTCCGGGGCCGCCTGGGCCGCCGCCGCGCTTTCCCTTACCATCGGACGGCTTTGCTCCACCAGCCATCACCTTACGCAGCTCCTCACCCATCTTGGCGCGATCTTCCGCGGAGAGATCCTGCGGATTACGGCCGTTCAGAATCTTCGCCATCGCAGCCTGCATTTTCTGCCGGTCCTCCGGGGAAACACGCTGTGCGCCCGCCGGACCGCCCGGACCGCCAAACATTACTCTTTGGCGTGGCTGGCCGTCGGATCCGCCGGGGTCACCACCTGAAGCACCGCCGGGGGCCATCATGTTCATCCCGCTACCCGGAGCCATTCCGCTACCCGGAGGAGCGCCACCCATCGATGCCATCGACATGGCCTGCATCTGCGGGCTCACCGGTTTCTTGCGGTTCTGTTCGGCTGTCTCCAATACCTTGCGAATCTGCTCGGGCTTCGCGCCCAACCCGGTCAGCAGTTCCTTCATATCCACCGAAAACACGACGTCGAACTTCTTCCCCGGATCTCCCGAGAATATGTTGGCCGAAGCGGTGCCGCTCATGGTCTTGATTTTTCCCGAGAACTTCTTATTACCCACAGCGTCCAACTGGATGATCACGTCCTGCCCATCCTTCAGATTCGCGCGGTCGAGTTCTCCAACCTTGGCAACGATCTCAAGCTCGGAAAGATCCAGCACGTCGGCGATGGCCATGCCGGGCTGCACCTGATCGCCTTCCCGAATGTCTGGAATTTGCATTCCCGGGAAGAAGAAGCCGCCCTGACGATTCTGCTTGATGGCAACCAGTCCGCTCATCGGCGAGAGCAATTTCACTTGCGAGAGTCGCTGCGTTTCACGATTCAGTTCGAGCTTGGCTTTGTTCTTCTTCTCTTTCAGCACCGCCATTTCGGCCTGTGCCTGTTCGAGCCGCGATCTGATGTCGCTCTCAAGCTGCGTTAACCGGCGCTTGGATTCTTCGAGATTCAGAATGTTCTTCTTCGCGTCGATGGCGGAGAGCAGTTCGTTCCGTTTCACTTCGAGATCGGCGCGACGGACCGAATACCGTGTCCGCAGCAGCTCCACCTGATCCTGATTGTTGCGGATGGCGAGGTCGGCTTCGGCCTTCTTGATCTGCTCATCGATCTGATCGATTTCGAGCTGCTTTTCTTCCACTCTCGAGTTCACTTCCGAATCGTCGAAACCCACCACCAGATCTTTCTCCCGGGCGAAGCTGCCGAGTTCGGCCAGTTCCGTCACCTGCACGGTGCCGAACAGGTTCGGCGCAACCAGCGTAACGGAACGCACGGCGCGCACCTCGCCTCGGGTGAAGCTGCGGACTATAACGTCGCCGCGGCGGACCTTGGTTGTGGCCACCTGCTGCTGCCGCTGCGGCATCGACTGGAAAAAGCGATACCCGTACCAGGCAGAGCCCACTACCACCGCGAGAATCACAATCTGGATGAGAATCTTCTTCATTGTTGACCTTAACTACGATGACCCTTACTACAGCTTCTTCGCCTTCTTGGCCGCCTCAACCGGATTTTCCAGCGTCACCAGTTCGCCTTCCTTCAGGCCTTTCGTGACGATCATATCCGTATCGTTGCGCTTGCCGACTTCAATCACCCGAATGGGGAATTGCTGGCCCTTTTGTACATAGACGGCCGGTTTGCCTTTTTGAAGAAAGCTGGCGCGAACCGGAATCAACAAAGTATTCGGCTCGCTCTCAATCACCACTTCAGCGGTGGCGCTCATGCCGGGCCTCAATCTGGGATCGAGATTCTTCAGCGTTGCCCGCGCCGGAAAGGTCTTTTCGGTGAGTCCCATGCCGCGGAAGTTCACTGCCGCAATCGGACTGATCCAATCAAGTTCCGCGGTGAGTTCCCTGTCGGCAATCGCATCCACCCGAACCTTCACAATCTGTCCCAATTTCATTTTGCCGCGATCCACTTCATCCAGTTTCAACTCCATGCGCATGTTCGTCAGGTCGGGAATTTCGGCGATGGCGGCTCCAGTCCAGGCTCGGTCGCCTTCCTTAAAAGGAGGCGGGGAGGAGCCGAACGATCCCTGCGCGCGGAAGTTCGGCAACAGATTGACGATGCCGTCGTTCGGGGCCCGGATCACCATCTTCGAGAGATAGCCTCTGGTGCGTTCCGCGTCGCGCACCACTTTATCCTTCTTCTGCTGCAGGCGGTCGAGATCGGCTTCCTGGGTCGTCTTGTGCGCTTTGATGGTGGTATTCACCTGGCCGAGTTCGCCTTCCGAAATCCCAACGTCGATCCGGCTCTTTGCGCCTTCGATTTCCGAGACAACTTCCGCTTTGCTCGCCTCCAGCTTCGAACGCTGCAAGTTGTATTGCGACGTCATCAGGTTCATGCCGTCCTGTTCGGTCACGATGCGGTGAGATGCCTTGGTCTGGACGATTTCACTGTCGGCGGTGCGGACACTGGTGGTTTTCTCAAGGTACGTCTGTTCCTGTTGCGCGGCGTCGAATTCCACTACCACTTCGCCCTTCTTGATGGATCGGCCGGACTCGGCGAGCCTTACGATGCGTGGATCGGGAACCTGCGGCGCTGTCAGGATTTCGGAGTGGACACTGCGAATCTCACCGCGTGTCTTCACGCTGATGATGAATTCTCCACGGCGGACCTTCGCGACTGGAACTTCGACCACGTTGCTTTCGGCGTTATAGCGATAAGCGGCATACGCGCCCCCTCCAGCCGCGAGCAGCAGCACGCTTTGGATGAGAGCCCGCTTTCGCCGTGAGCCGGTCGTTTGTCCGAGTCTTTGCTTTGGTTTGATATCTTTCGACATTCCGTATTTCCCTGGTTCGTTACGTGAACCTCGTTATGTGAAGTTCGTTATTGAGAACGTCAACCCTGCTTGGGAGGCTCCGCTGTTGGAACCTCCATGGCGACCACCTCGCCGGGTTTCAAGCCCGATTTCACCGCAATCGCGATGTAATTGGACAGCCCGAGTCCCACCTCGCGCTTGTCCCATCCGGTGGCCGTCTTGACGTAGACAAACGGCGATTTTCCGTTCGCGTCGTAGAAGATAGCGGCGAGCGGCGCCACGGTTGCCTGCTCTTCTGATTCGATGATGACGTCCACGCTCACCGAAAGATCCGGTATGACCCGCGGATCTATGGAGTCGAGCTTTAACCGGAGCGGAACTTCTTTGACGAAGTTCGCGCGGCTGCCGCCCGGTTTCGTGATGGCGGCAATTGCGTAGACATGGGCGGGCAATTCCAGTTCCGGATAGGCGTCGAATCGCACTCGCGCCTTTAACCCAATCCGCATCCGATCCACATCCACCTGACTGACGGCCGCGTTGATCACCATGGATCGGGTATCGACGATCTGCATGAATGGCTGTCCAGGCCAAACCTGGTCGCCTTCCTGAATCTGGGCCATCTCGGAACCCCGGATAGTGCTCTGCATTACCGTAAGCCCGCCGATCATGGCTTTCATGACCATCCGGTCCGCATTCGCTTGCGCGCGTCTCAATTCGATCTTTGACTGCTGCAAATCGAGTTCGGCATTTCGGAACTGGGCTTTCTGGCCGATATCGAAGTATTTCACTTCCGCCAAAACCTGTTTGTACTGCGCCTCGGCTTCCTCGAGCGCGAGTTTCACGCGCTCGGCGTCGATGGCGCTCAGCACCGGAGTGGTTTTGAGGTCCAGCTTGGCCTTTTCAAAATCCGCCTTCGCGGCTGCGATGGCTTGGTCGTGCGTGTTGCGGGCCACCGCCATCTCGGCCTTCAGCTTTATGACGTTGGCTTCCGTTTGACCTACCGAAACACGGTAGTCATCCAGGCGAGTCAGCATATATTGCCGGTCGAATTCGGCCACCGTGTCGCCTTTCTTTGCCAGCGAACCCGGCTTCATGGTCTTCAGCAGAACGAGGCCGAAGTCGCCGCCACCTCCCCCGCCACCGCCGCCACCGCCGCCACCGCCGCCACCGCCGCCACCGCCGCCACCACCCGGTCCACCCCCTCCCTGGTTGAGGGTATCGCCGGTAGATCCAAGCGGATTCGCTACGCCACCACTGTTGCCGGATGAGTTGGAGGAAGTGTTGGTCCGGGCGGAGCCGCTGCCGGGCTTGCTGACACGAGAAGTAGATGCTTGTAAGGCGGCCGATTGATTGCTACCCGCTGCCCCGGCCGACGATGCGACGGTGCCGCCGCCGGAGGCGCCTCCGCTGCCCGAAGATGTTGTGCTCGAAGCGCCGGATTTTCCACGCCCGGCATTCGAGTTGATAACCAGATTCGGGTTCCCGCCCGACGCGTAGTTCTTGCTGCCGGTGTCCCGTCCGCCGCCACCTCGGGAGCCGCGAAGCTGAGGACCGACCAGAGAGACGAAGTTCTCGGCACCAGTGGTTCCAGTGAGACGGATGGTCTTATCGAGCCGGGCTTGGGTGATTGCGGCAGTTCGCGTGATTACCGGACCGGACTTGCCCGCAGTGGTATCGGTGGAAGGATTTCGCAGCCAATAGGCGCCGGCGGCGGCAAGGAGAACAAGCAGTAGCGCCCACAAGCCTCCGCGAGACTTCGGCATCTTTACCGCAGGTTCCGTTATGGGTGGAGCGGATGCCAGCTTCGGCACCAGACTGGGCAACGATGCCCCGCTCATTTGATACTGCATGTCAGCACCTTCCAGCGGCCCTCAGAAATTCGACACTCGCAAGAGTCCCGCGGGCCCAAATGGGATTGTCACTAGAGAGTATGACGAAAATCTTACCAGATTGGTTATGGCTGGTGCATCCAATACTGATCGTATAGGTTCGGTGACGCCCCTTAACCCGACATCGCGCCGAGGAATTCAGCGTTCGATTTGGTTCTGCCCAGTTTATCAAGCAGCAATTCCATTGATTCTACAGGGGAAAGTGGGTTCAACACCTTGCGCAACACCCATACCCGGTTGAGTTCTTCCCGGGGCATCAAGAGCTCTTCCTTACGAGTGCCGCTCTTGTTGATATCTATGGCAGGAAAGACACGCTTGTCCACCAGTTTGCGGTCGAGGTGAATTTCCATGTTGCCGGTGCCCTTGAATTCTTCAAAGATCACGTCGTCCATGCGGCTTCCGGTGTCGACCAAAGCGGTGGCGACGATGGTCAACGAGCCGCCTTCTTCGATATTGCGCGCCGCGCCGAAAAACCGCTTCGGCCGCTGCAATGCGTTCGAATCGACGCCGCCTGACAGCACCTTGCCCGAGGGCGGCACCACGGTGTTATAGGCACGCGCCAGACGCGTGATGGAGTCCAGCAGAATCACCACGTCGCGCTTGTGTTCGATCAGGCGCTTGGCCTTCTCAATTACCATTTCCGCCACTTGTACGTGACGGGTGGCCGGTTCGTCGAAAGTGGAACTGATGACTTCGCCGCGCACCGAACGCTGCATATCGGTGACTTCTTCGGGGCGCTCATCGATCAACAGCACGATCAAAGCGACTTCCGGATGGTTATGCGTGATCGAGTTGGCGATGTTCTGCAGCAGCATCGTCTTACCGGTACGGGGCGGAGCAACGATCAATCCGCGCTGCCCCTTGCCGATCGGAGTCAGTAGATCCATCACGCGGCCCGAGAAGTTCTCCTTCGTCGTTTCCAGCTTCAACCGTTCGTCCGGATAGAGGGGCGTCAGGTTGTCGAAGAAGATCTTGTTGCGCGCTTCCTCCGGCGGTTCAAAGTTGATTGCGTCCACTTTGATGAGCGCGAAGTACCGTTCCCCTTCTTTCGGAGGGCGGATCTGGCCGGAGATCGTATCACCGGTACGCAGGTCAAACCGCCGGATTTGCGAGGGCGAAACGTAGACGTCGTCCGGGCCGGGCAGGTAATTGTACTCGGGCGCGCGCAGGAAGCCGAAGCCGTCCGGCAGGCATTCGAGCACGCCTTCAGAGAAGATCAGGCCGCTCTTTTCAGCCTGCGTCTGGAGGATCTTGAAGATCAACTCCTGCTTTCGGAGACCAGCGACACCGGGCACGGCCAGATCTTTGGCGATCTGGTTGAGCTTGACGATGCTCATGTCTTTTAGTTCCACCAGATCGAGCGTGGCGGCACCGTTCTTCGCGTTCTGCGCTTGCGCGGCACCATGGCGCTTGCGGCTTCCGGCATGCTGAGCCGCTTCCGGCTTCACTTCAGGAGACCTGGTTTCAGTTGCCAGCTTGGGCTCACTGGGTTTCGCATCTGTAACGGGTTTTGCGTCCGGGGCTTTTGTGTCAGCGGGCTTGGGTTCAGCCGCTCTTGCCTCGGGCGCCTTCATCTCAGTGGAAATCTTGATTTCGGGGGCCTTTTCAGCCGCCGCTGTAGCCGGTATTACGGCTTGATCTTTCTTTTCCAAATCGCTTGCCAAATTTCCCTCGCTCCCCGGCCCGTGACTGCCGAGAACGGCAACAAGTCGCTATGCGCGAGTTTTTCGCGAATAGCGGCCAGGCCGCGATATTCCTCTTTTTGGTTCAACTTATCCACTTTCGTGGCGACCACCACGTACTGCAAGTTCTGATACTCCAGCCAGCTTTTGAGTTCCAGATCCTTTTCCATCCACCCTCTGCGGGCGTCCAGCAGGACCACGGCCAACTCCAGCGTCTTCCGGTTCAGAAGGTAAGATTCGATCAGTTCCTTCCATTGGGCTTTGACATCCAGAGGAACCCGGGCGTATCCATAACCGGGCAGATCCACGAAGTGACAACTTCCATCCACGCGATAGAAGTTAATCAACTGAGTACAGCCGGGATTAGCGCTAGTGTAGGCCAACCCCTTCTTGCCTGTCAGATAATTCAACAGGCTACTCTTGCCAACATTGCTTCGGCCCAGAAAGGCGATTTCCGGAAGAGACTCGACCGGAAACTGCGCCATTCCGGCCGCACTGATGATATGCTCCGCTTCCATCAAAACGCCCTGAAAATCCGGACCCTAGTGGGTCAAATTCTCTTCCGCCGCCCTCTGCGCTATCTCCACCGGATTGGCGGGCATGGGCAATGCCACGATTTCCCGCTCCAGCGCGATCTTCAAAACTTGGTCCATCGACTCAACAAAATTCAGCTTCATCTCGTTCCGGATCAGTTCCGGAATGTCGGGCAGATCCTTCTCATTGTCCTTCGGAAGAATGGCTTCGCGGATGCCGTGGCGGTGCGCGGCCATCAACTTCTCTTTCAGTCCGCCGATGGCGAGCACTTTGCCGCGAAGCGTAATCTCGCCAGTCATGCAAAGATCGCCCCGTACCGGAATTCCAGTCAGAGCACTGACGAGTGAAGTGGCGATCGTAATTCCGGCCGATGGACCATCCTTCGGGATGGCGCCCTCGGGCACGTGTACGTGAATATCCAGATGCCGGTAGAAATCGCGCGGCAATCCAAAAACATGCGCCCGCGACCGAAGATAGCTCATGGCCGCCTGCGCCGATTCCTGCATCACCTCGCCCAGCTTTCCAGTGGTGGTCAGCTTGCCGCGGCCTTCCATGGTGGTGGCTTCCGTGGTCAGAATCTGGCCGCCGTCTTCAGTCCAGGCCAGGCCGGTAACGGCACCCACTTCATTCTTTCTATCGGTCCGGAGATCGCGGAACTTTTGCGGACCGAGAAACTCCGTTACAGCGGCCGAATCGATGACGATTTTCGGCAACTCTCCGGCCTTCTTGTCGCTCTGTGCGTTGACAATTCTGCGGGCCACCTTGCGGCACAGGTTCCCGACTTCCCGTTCGAGGTTACGAACTCCCGCCTCGCGAGTGTAGTATTCGATCAACGCCCTCAAACCGTCGTCGGTGATCTCGATCTGTTTGTCGCCGAGACCCGTTTCCTTCATCCGTTTCTGGACCAGGAACTTCTTGGCGATTTCCAGCTTTTCAAGCTCGGTGTACCCGGACAGCCGGATCACTTCCATGCGGTCCTGCAAAGCGGCAGGATCGTATGCAGCACATTCGCGGTGGCGATGAAGAAGACCTGGCTCAGATCGTACTCAACGTCGAGGTAGTGATCGACGAACATATAGTTCTGTTCCGGATCGAGCACTTCGAGCAGCGCCGACGCCGGATCGCCGCGGAAATCAGCGGCCATCTTGTCGATTTCGTCCAGCATGAAAACCGGATTGCGCGTGCCGGCCTTCTTCATCATTTGAAGAATCTGACCGGGGAGCGCGCCGATGTAGGTTCGGCGGTGACCGCGAATCTCAGCTTCATCGCGCACGCCGCCGAGCGACATACGGATGAATTTGCGCCCGGTCGCCTTCGCGATCGACATCCCGAGCGAAGTCTTACCGACGCCGGGGGGTCCGACAAAACAAAGAATGGAGCCCTTCGGATTCTGCACCAGACGGCGCACGGCCCGGAATTCCAGAATGCGTTCCTTGATCTTCTCAAGGCCG
>JANYCV010000207.1 GCA_025360145.1 Acidobacteriaceae bacterium | reverse complement strand
TTCTATCAAGATACGACGCTTCATCCTGATGTTCCTTCTGACGCTGCCGTTCGCTCTCCTTCATCGGGTAGGCGACTATTGGCTTGTTCCGTTCATTACCATGCTGGTCGCCTACCCGCTTCTATCCCTCGACCAAATCGGAGTCGAACTGGAGAACCCCTTCTCGACAAGTAACCTTAGTCACTTGCCGCTCGATGAGTTCTCGGCAACCATCGAGCGGAACTTGCTCGGTGTTTTGAAGATGAAGCAAACCGATGCCCCATGACGCCGGGTTCGACCACGATAGCCGTCGCTAGCCAGTCGTCGATTTTTTGCATGTCCTCTCGCCCGCAAGGCGATCATTCTTGATTACCTGACGGCGTGGGCCGAGGCAATCGCCACGGTGACGCTGGCTTTCGTGGCGATGCTTTCAAGTTGTTTACCCGTCGAGCGCGCAATACGGGTGACTGGGTATGTGCTTGACTCAAGTGGGTACGGTCTCGCAGCGTGTCGTGTGGCTGGCGCATTGACGCCTTCGTCCCGCGCCGGCCAGGGGGCCCGCCCCACCTGAGTTGCTGCCAGAGTAATTACTTGAGTGAAGCACATACCCAGCTACGGGTGGACCCCAAGGTGGCGCGGCGTTCCGAATGGGGCTTTTCGTGAATCGGAATTAATTTGCCGGACCGCAACGTTCAGAGCCGTTGCGGGTCTAACAACCAGAGGTTCTTATGAAGCGTTCTCTATTGATCCTTGGCTTGTTCGGCGGCTTGGCGCTAATGGCGGCGACGGGCTGCGCCTCTCGCTATGGCGGAGGCTACTATTCCAGTGTTCCACCGCCGCCCGCCCGTTACGGCGTTCAGGGTTACGCCCCTGGACCAGGCTATATCTGGACGGATGGAGTCTATCTTTATCGTTCCAACCGCTATGATTGGAGTCCAGGCCGATGGGCCCGCCCACCGCGCCCGCATGCGCAGTGGGTGCCGGGCGAGTGGAACCGGGATCACCGCGGATACCGGCTACGCAGAGGCCATTGGCGCTAGGAGTGGAGCGTTCGAAATCCTGAGGACTAAGGCCAGCACTCAGAATTGATGAAAGTCGCGCAAACAGCCGGTCCGGACAATCGGCACTCTTCTCGCTCCAATACACCCGGAGCGGAGCCGGCGGTCTCCAAAGGGCCAGCCGGCTTCCTGTCTCCGCTTCGGCAGCGCTACAATAGACTCATCATGAAGTTTTGCGGCATCTGTGTGCTTATGTCCCTGTCAGCTTCTCTGTTCGCGGCCGACATCGCATTGGTTGAAGAAATCATCTCGAAGGTGAACGGCGATATCGTCACTCGAAGCGAAGTCGATCGCGGCAGGAAACTGATTGAGGCGGATCTCCGGCAGAAGGGCGTTGCCGGGCCCGAGCTCGAGAAACAGTTGACTGAGCGGTCGAAGAACGTACTGAGCGAACGCATCGACCAGTTGCTGCTTGTCCAGAAGGGCAAGGAGATGAGCATCAATGTCGAGCCGGAAGTCAGTAAGTACATCGCGCAGCTTCAACTCGAGAGCAAGATCGCCGATCAGGAAAAGTTCCAGGCTTATGTTCGCGAACAAAGCGGCCAGCCGTTTGAGGATTTCCGGAGCGATATCCGCAACGGCATCTTAACCCGGCGCGTGATCAACCAGGAAGTCAGCGGGCACATCAACGTGCCGAAGGCCGATGTGAAAAAGTACTACGAAGAGCACAAAGGCGAATTCATCAGGCAGGAACAGGTGTTCCTACGCGAGATCCTGGTTTCCACCGAAAACAAGGATGCCAAGGGAATCGCGGCCGCCGAAGTGAAGGCCAAGGCTCTGAGCGCGCGCGGTAAGAAAGGCGAGAAATTCGGTGAGATGGCTCGTGATAACTCCGATGCCGCCTCCGGGAAACAGATGGGCGAACTGGGCGCGTTCAAGCGCGGAGAACTGGATAAGAAAATTGAAGACGTCGTTTTCAAAGGGGAGCGCGGTTTTGTCACCGACCCCATCCGCATCGGCCCCGGCTTTCTGATTCTGAAAATCGAAGAGCGCTTCAAGGAGGGTCAGGCGCCCTTCGAAGAAGTGGAAAACGAAGTGATGGAAAAGCTCTACATGCCGCGCATGCAGCCGGCGGTTCGCGAATACCTCACGAAACTGCGGCTGGATGCGTTCCTTGAAATCAAGCCCGGCTACGTGGACAGCGAAGCGGCGCCAGGGAAGGTAACAACGTGGACGGACCCGGCGCTGTTGAAGCCTGAAACAACAACCAAGGAAGAAGTTGCGAATCGAAAGCGGAAAAAGAGAGTGTTGGGCCTCATTCCCATCCCCGGCACTTCGAAGAAATAGATTCGCCCAATGAAATCTCCTTACGTTAGCGACCTGCAACCGAATCAGGCAATCGTTGCCACCTTCCTGGTTCAGTACAAGGACATCCGGCAAAAGAAAACAGGTGAACCCTACCTGTCTTTGATTCTGGGCGACCGCACTGGCGAAATCGACGCCAAGATGTGGGACAACGTGCCGGAGGTGATGGATACATTCGACCGCGACGATTTTCTGAAGGTCCGCGGGCTGCTTCAGGTTTACCAGAACCGCTTGCAGTTAACCATTCACAAGCTGCAAAAACAGACGGACACGGACGTCGATTTCACGGACTTCTTCCCCGCCTCCCTGCGGCATCCCGACGAGATGTTTGCCGAATTGATGGGGGTAATCGGCGCAGTACAGAATCCGCATCTGCGCGCGCTACTGACCGCAATGATGGAAGACCCGGAGATCAGCCGCCGGTACAAGATCGCGCCCGCGGCCAAGAGCATCCACCACGCCTACATCGGCGGGCTGATCGAGCACGTGCTCTCTCTTTGTTCCCTGGCGAAGATGACAGCCGCGCACTACCCGCATGTGGACGCCGACCTATTGATGACCGGAGTGGTGCTGCACGACATAGGCAAGATTCACGAACTGACCTACGACCGAAGCTTCGGCTATAGTACCGAAGGCCAACTGCTGGGTCACATCATCATTGCGCTGCGCATGGTGGACGAGAAGGCGCGGTTGATCCCGGGC
>JANYCV010000195.1 GCA_025360145.1 Acidobacteriaceae bacterium | reverse complement strand
GATGATGCAAACCGCGGCCCTTGACCTGAAAATGGACCAGCAGGACGCGGAAATAGCAATAAAGTTCAAGCAGATCGACCAGGCAACCCGCCTCACCGTCGCCTTCACCACTCTCGCGAACGACGAAAAGTCCCTCGACCTCCTGCTGCGCTACGAAACCACCTACACCCGCTTATACCAACGAGCCATGAACACGCTCACACGCCTGCGCCGCGACAATCAAATAGCCGAAAACGGCCCCAAATCAACCACTTCGGAAGAATTGCGAAACGACCCTCCCCCGCCCGTCGCCCAGCCAGTTTCCTCACCGGTAATTACTCCGGGTTTGCCCGAATTCGCCGAAATGATTACCCAAATGTCTCCCGAGGCACTGAAAGGTTACCTGTCCTCCTTGAAATCGCAGTGCGAGGAAACCGAACCGCAGCCGAAAAGCACGGAATAACCGGAAATCGAACAAATCGGCACCAGCGGTATCTTCGCAGGAAGCTCTATCCCGCGGCTCTTTGACAATTTGAATAAGTAAGGGCGCGGGTAGGGGGAACTGCGCCCGCACTCCCCCTCATGAAGGAATCGGATGGCCTTGGCGCGGCTCGGTCTACCGATTTTCCCGCTCCCATCGTTCAATGGCAGCTTCCATCAAAGTGTCCGTGAAAGCCTTGGGATTCAGAGATCGCTCGAGTTCGATGAGCCTGTCGACTTTTGCTTCGTCAAATCCGCATTTGACACGAAGATTCTGACGCAAGGCTGTGGATGATGGAATATTCGTGCACCGCGGCGAGGGGCTGGACGCAGGGGTTGTTGAAATCGGCCAAAGTTCTTTCAGCTTTTCTTTCCTGCCGAAGAACGGGAACAATCGTCTCAGGAGCGAGGGCATCCGTCTTACCTCCTACCGTTCTCGTTTAAGTGTAGCGGTTTTAGATCACAGAGCCGGCACTCGTGGGGCCCCCGCCCTATTCGGGTTTGTTGCCCACAGGCTACTCTTTCGGTCCGGACTTCAAGCTGTTGTGCGCGTGGCTCCGCAACTCGGCCATCTTTATTCCGGTGACCGCAAGGGCCACAAATCCGGCAATCAATAGCGGCAACGTGATCACGCTCCACATCACCAGCGAAAAGCGCTTTGCGACGCCCCCGGTTACGCCAAACAGCGCGAGCCCAACCACAGTCAAAGCCTGAAATGCGCCGACATTGCCCGGCGCCTGCGGCACCACCGAGCCAAGCCGCAGAATCACCATCAACGTCGCCGCCTGCCCGATTGTAAGATCGAACCCCGGATAACCCTTGGCAAGCGCGTAGATGGGGACTATCTGCATCAAAAGGTAAGGCAGGCTGGTAGCACAGGAGAAGTATAGATACTTCGAATGGCCAATGATGTGGAGATCTTCAATGACAATATTGATCTTTGAAAGTATCCGGTTCTTCGAGAACACATGCATCGACTGCTGCTTGTAAAACATTGCCACCGCGAGCAACGCGCCGCAGATCAGAACGAACACAGCCAAAACCACGCCGCCGTCCTTCAAATACCCGGGCAAGGCTGGCACAAATCTGATGGTAATGATAAGGCAGACGACAAGCCAGATGCCGTCGAAGATTCGTTCGATCAGCGCCGAGGACAGCGAGACCGAGAGGGGAAGTTTCGTCCATCGGGAGAGTAGCACACACCGGATCACTTCGCCGGTGCGGAATGGCAGCACCTCATTCGCAAACAGACCGACGTAGATAGCGCGCAGGGAGTTCCAGAATGGCACCTTCGCCAGCGGCGTCAGCAGCAGGCTCCAACGCCACGCGTGCCAGAAGTAGACCAGAATGTCGCTGACGACGGCCACCGTGACCCATGCCCAGTCCGTGGTCCTGATTTCTTCCTTCAGATTCGCGAGTTCGGCGCCGCGCAATACCCAATACAAACAGGCGAAGGAGACGATGTTTGTCGCTATCAGCAGAATTGTTGTTGAGTATTTGCGCTTCACGCGCTGCTCGCAAGCTTCGTTGACACCGTCCAAACCACCATCATAAGCGATGCAGCCGGCGCCACTCTTTCTGGTACACTCCGAAGCTGAGAGAACTGATGAAGACACTACGCCGTGTTGGGATACTGGGAGCCGGAACCATGGGTTCCAAGATCGCCGCACATTTTGCAAACGCGGGCGTACCCGCATTGCTGTTGGATATCGTACTGCCGAACGTGCCGGACCGGAACGCCGCGGCGAAGAAGGGGATTGAGACCGCGGCCAAGCAGAAGCCAACGGGCTTCTTCACCGAAGACGGTATGGCGCTGGTGCAGCCAGGCAATTTCGAGGACAACCTTGCCGAACTGGCCAGTTGCGATTGGATACTGGAAGCGGTTACTGAAAATCTCGATGTGAAGCGCGCACTATGGCAGAAGGTAGACGCTGTCCGGAATCCTGACGCCATTCTGTCAACCAATACATCGGGTATTCCGCTGGCAAGGATCTCAGACGGATTCGCGGCTGGGTTTCGCAGCCATTTTCTGGGTACTCACTTCTTCAACCCGCCGCGCTATCTGCACCTGGCGGAGGTAATCCCTGGGGCAACCACGGACCCCGAAGTGATCCGATTTGTCTCCGATTTCTGCGACCGGAAGCTAGGCAAAGGCGTGGTTGTGTGCAAGGATACGCCGAACTTCATCGCCAACCGCATCGGCAGTTTCTTCGGCGCAACCGTCTACAAGACGATGCTGGAGGGCGATTACACCATTGAAGAAGTGGACCTGCTGACAGGCGCGCTGGTGGGCATTCCGAAGAGCGCGAGCTTCCGCCTGCTGGACATCGTCGGTCTGGACGTGTGGGCATTCGTGGCAGGCAATCTGTATGAAGCGGTGCCGCACGATCCGTGGCGGGAGCGCTTCCTGCCTCCGCCATTTCTTACGGAGATGATGGAGCGCCGCTGGATCGGCGACAAGACCGGGCAGGGGTTCTATAAGAGGGTCGGGAAGGATCGCGAGATCCACGCCATCGATTGGAAGACGCTGGAATACCACCCCGCAGTCCGGCCAAAGTTTGCTTCGGTGGACGCAGTGAAGGGGATCGAAGACCTGCCGCAGCGGCTGCGGGCGCTGGTGGCCTCCACTGATCGTAAAGAGGATCGCGCCGGTTCGTTTCTCTGGAAGCTTTTCGGCGATCTGTTCCAATATGCATCCGAGATGATCCCGGAGATTTCGGATCGCGTGGTGGAGATCGATCGTGCCATGCGCTGGGGTTATGCCAATCAGCTTGGACCTTTCGAGCTTTGGGATGCTTTGGGATTCGTTGAGACGTGCCAGCGGATGACGGCGGAGGGCCGCACGCTCGCTCCGTCCATCGTCGCCATGCTGGAATCCGGTGCTACGTCTTTCTACCGTGCCGCTGATATAGACAGGGTGCCGCACACGCAGTACTTCG
>JANYCV010000180.1 GCA_025360145.1 Acidobacteriaceae bacterium | reverse complement strand
GTCCCGCTTCCGGGCAGCGGGACGAAGGCGTCCCGCGCCGGCCAGGGGACCCGCCCTACCTGGGCCGCTGGAATGGCTCAGCATTTCAACTGCTTCTCAAGTGTCAGGTGAGATTCGGCCTCGTTTCTGGTTCATCACTCGTGTCTTTGCAATAGGGATTTTTTCGGCTCTGAAAAACCGGCTCGCGGGAGAAGCTCTCGCTTGTTCGTCACATCTCTTTTCTTTTGTTGCAGATCCATATTTTCATACTTTTACCATCCCGAATATCATAAGGTAAATCCCTTACAATCAATCAGTTACGCCTTGACTGGCATACCTTGGGGCGATATAATACCTATAGGTTCTCAGGTACCTTTCTACTATGAGAAAGCTAATTTTTCTAACAACTTCATGCGTCTTGCTGGCGATGTCCGCCAGCGCGCAAACAATCACCGGCTCCATTACTGGCGCCATTAAGGATTCGAGCGGTGCGTCCGCACCGAACGTGAAGGTCACCGCTACCGATATAAGCAAGAATCAGAAGTACGACACCACTAGCAACGCGGTGGGTCTTTACACTTTCCCGTTTCTTCCGGCCAGCAACTATTCGATCGAGGTAGAGGCACCCGGCTTCCGGCGTTCCTCGGTGGGTCCGTTCAAGCTGGAAACAAACCAGACGGCTCGTGTCGATGTTCAACTTGAAATTGGCCAGGTTACCGAAACGGTCGAGGTGACGGCCTTCTCCGCCGCCCTGCAGACGGAAAACGCACAGACCGGCGGCACCATCGATAACAAGCGGCTCACCGATCTGCCGCTGAACGGCCGCAACGTTATTTCGGCCATGCTGCTGGTACCGGGCGCCATCCAAACCAACCCTGGTTCGACGAACACCGCGTCGCGTCTATCCGGCCGCGCCTTCGTGAACGGCAACCGCGAGCAGACAAACAACTTCCTGCTTGATGGCGTGGATATCAACGATTCCATGGACAACCGGCTGGGCTACACGCCGTCTGTCGATGCGCTTCAGGAAGTCCAGGTACTTACCGGCAACGGCTCCTCCGAGTTTGGCAATTCCGCCGGCGCCGTGGTCAACATGACGATCAAGAGCGGAAGCAACCAGTTCCACGGCACGCTGTTCGAATTCTTTCGCAACAACCATCTGGATGCAAACTCATTCTTCGCCAACCAGAACACGGCCTTGGCGAAGGACAAGCAGCGCCGCACCTTTCAGCAGAACCAGTACGGGTTCACCTTCGGCGGTCCGGTGCTGATTCCGAAATTGCTCAACGGCAAGGACAAGCTATTCTTCTTCGCCAATTGGGAAGGGACACAGCGCCGTGACAGCGGCCCGTCCCTGGCCAGCGTGGCTCCGCAGGACTGGCGCAATGGCGACCTAAGCCGCTTGCCGCAAACGATTCTCGATCCGGCGACGTGCAGCAACGCCACGGGCTCGCGGGTCTGCCAGCCGTTCCCGAACAAACAAATCCCGCTCAACCGCATTGTTGGTCCGGCCGCCATCCTATTAAGAGACGCCAGCCTTTACCCGCTTCCGAATTCCAGTGGTACCGGAACGCTCGGCGTGACGAACAACTACTCCGGCTCGGCCGCTAACTTCATGAAGAACAACCAGGGCGACGCTAAGGTCGACTGGCGTGCCTCGACAAACGATAACTTCATGTTCCGCTACACGCAGAGCTACTACACGGTTGGCAGCCTGCGCCCCGTGCTACCCACCTCGGCCGCCGGCGTCACCGAGTCTCCTTCGATCGGCGCGGTAGCTGCATGGACCCGCACAGTCACTCCTTTTATCGTGAACGACTTCCGCTATGGATTCACGCGCACGGTGATCATGGATACATTCGCCGATCCGTTCGGGACTCAAACCGGCGGAAACGCCAAATTGGGAATTCCCGGCAGCCAGCTTGCTCCTGGATTCAGTTCCCTGTCGCCTGGGGAAGGACTGTCCGGAATTGGAACCGGCGGCGTCCTGTCGGATGGAAAGGACAACAAGTACCATTTGTCGGAAACGCTGACATGGTCCAAGGGCCGTCACTTTTTGAAGATGGGAGCCAATGGTGTCCGCTACCAGCAAAACCGTTTCTATTCGGGCAATAACGGCGCCTTGGGCAGCTTTGGCTACTCGGCGCTTTTCACCAATTCGCAACTGTCCGACTTCCTGTTGGATCAAGTGTCCAGCAAGGGGAAAGGGCAGGGCGACGGACGCCGTTGGGGTCAACGCCACTGGCGCTTCGGTACGTTTTTCCAGGACGATTTCAAGGTCACCAACAATCTGACTTTGAACCTCGGTCTCCGTTGGGAATATACGCAGCCGCTGTACGAGGTTAACGACCTTCAGGCGAACATTGATGTAACCACCGGAAAGCTCCAACTCGCTGGTAAAAACGGCAACAGCCGCGCTCTTTACAACTCCTACTACAAGCAGTTCATGCCGCGCCTCGGCGTGGCTTGGACTCCGGAAATGTTCAACAAGAAGATGGTTGTCCGAGCTGGTTTCGGCATCACCAGCTTCCTTGAAGGCACCGGCGTAAATCTGCGGCTGCCGCTGAATCCTCCGAACTTCTTCGAATCGAACCAGAACTACGATCTGACCACCGGCGCCGCTTCGGCCCGCGTCGGCTTCAACGATTTGCCGGGCTTCAGCGGTGTTCTGGCCGGAAATATCCGCGTCTGGGATCCTAACCTTCGCCCGCAATTTACCCAACAGCGCAACGTCAGTCTGGAATACCAGTTCGCAAACAACCTGGTAGCCAGCGCCGGCTATGTCAGCCAGCGCGCGACGCACACCATCGTCGCCCGGGACAGCAACCAGCCGCTGCCCGGACCCGCCAATGTCAACCCGGCGCTGTGGGCCAGCGCGCAGACGCGCCGCCCGCTTTACAGTGTGGATCCGCTGGTTACTACCACCGCTACCACTGAGTCCTCGGGAACCATGAGCTATGATTCCCTTCAGGTGTCAGCCCGCAAGCGCTACAGCGCAGGCATCGATTTCAATCTTTCCTACACGTTCTCAAAGTCGTTGGAGGACGCGCTGGGCTTCTTCGGCGCGGGCGGAGTGAATTCGGAAGGCGCATACTGGCAGAACGCTAACGACCGCAACTCCAACCATGGCTTGGCTGCCTGGGACGCTCGCCATAACCTTACGTTCAGCTCGAACCTAGAACTTCCGTTCGGCAAAGGCCGCAGGTATGGTTCCAGCATGAATCGCGCTGTGGATACCGTTCTGGGCGGCTGGTCCGTGGGATACGTGATGCAAGGCCGTACCGGCTTCCCCATCACGATTTCCACCACTGGCCAGAGCCAGCAGTCCCCGCGCGGCACGCAGCGTCCGAATTATCTGCGGAAACTGGTAGTCGACAACCGGTCGATTCAGAAGTGGTTCGGCACCGGCACTTCCGCTATCGAATGCGCCCAGGGAACGGACAACGGGTCCTGCGCTTACCAGCGCCCCGCCTTGGGAACGTTCGGAAGCGCTTCCATCGCAACCGAACGCGCGCCGGCTTACTTCAATGCGGATGTTTCGGTCAGCAAGCTCTTCAACATCAAGGAAGGTCACAACATTCAATTTCGCGCGGAAGCTTACAACCTTGCGAACATGACGATGTTCTCGCCCTCGGGCCGCGACGTCTCCTCGCCCAGCACCTTCGGCCTCATTTCGGGCCAGGCGAATAATCCTCGCAATATTCAGTTGGCCTTGAAGTACATCTTCTAGACTGGCTGGAGTCTTAAATTAAGCAGGAAAGAGCGGCCTCGCGAGGGGTCGCTCTTTTTTTTGGGCTTCGTAAATCTCACTTTTAGGCTATGAAGCAGGTATGCTCGTTCTGATGAAATCCATTCTTCTGTTATTCGCGGGTGTTCTGGCCGCTGCGCAACCTGCGCGCTTCACAGTCGCCGTCGACGCCTATCACAATAATGAAGACAAAATGCCCCTGCACTACCGCTGGGAGGGCACCATTCAGGGCGGTTTCTCGGAATTGGGAAAGGTGTTGCAGGGGTTGGGCGGTGAGTTGCGCTCCGTAAAAGAACGAGTGTCGGCGAAGCAGCTTTCCGGAATCGATTGCTTCATCATTGCCGATCCCGACACGCCATCCGAGACCACCGATCCCAAGTATCTGGAAAAGGACGAGATCGATGCCATCGAGAAATGGGTTCGCGCCGGAGGCCGGCTGGTGCTGCTGGGAAACGATAAAGGCAA
>JANYCV010000165.1 GCA_025360145.1 Acidobacteriaceae bacterium | reverse complement strand
TTGCCTTTTAACGTCAGAGCCGGCACCAGGTTTGGATCTTCGCGTAGTGCCGCTGAAAGCTCTGCTTCCGCCTCCGTGAAGCGCTGCTGCTTGAAATATGTATTGGCGCGATCATAGTGCTCCGTTGCCGCGGCCGCCAATAGTAACAACGCCATCCAGATCATTCCAGCTTTCCACCCGCACGCAGCCTGTAGTAACGCCCCGCTGCCACGTTTTCAAAACGGTCTACTTTGCTTACTGGAGCGGGCCACCTTACTTCAATCCAATCGGCCTTCTTAAACGGACCCAGCCCCAGAACCTCGCGCGGATCATGCGCCGACAGGTAACTGCCCCCTGAAGTTTTCAACCTCGTGCGCTTCACGCCGCCAGCGGACCAGCTAATCAAAGCTCCGGTTGGATTTCCAGAGAGAGCCAGACCAGCCCATCCGTTCGATCCCGCCGCAGACCCTGTGTTGCGCAGCACCAGCGGGGCCTCGCCTGAATTGGCAATCACCACGTCGGGAAACCCGTCGTTGTCAAGATCGCCAACGGCCAGCCCTCGAGCCGGATAGTTATGCCCGAATGCCTCGCCTGCCTTGCCGGGATTCAGTTTTACAAATTTCCCGCGCTGATTCTCAAACAGCAGAACCGGCTCCTTGTATGTCAGCGTACTCGACAGGGACTCAATCAAATCGTCCGGATGTCCGTTGCAGACAATCAGATCCTGATCGCCATCGTGATTGAAATCGAAAAACTTCACGCCCCATCCGCTAAACATGTGAGTGGCCATGGCGATTCCGGTAGCGCCGGATTCATCCGCGAAAGTGCCGTCTTTTCGATTGCGATAGATAGAAAACTTTTCGCGATTGAAGTTTGCGACGAACAGGTCCTGCCATCCGTCGTTGTTATAGTCCGCCGCGTCCACCCCCATGCCGGATCGTGCCGCTCCGTCGGAATTGTATGCCACGCCGGCTTCCAATCCAATCTCGTCAAATTTGCCGTCTCCCTTGTTTAGAAATAGAAAATTTGCCACCGAATCATTAGCCACGAACAGATCCAGAAGCCCGTCGTTGTTGATGTCCGTGGCTACCGCACCGAAGGTCTTTCCCATCTGCTTGCCAATCCCCGAGCGTTCACTCACATCGGTAAACGTGCCGTCGCCATTGTTCCGATAAAGGCTGCTTGGCCAAGGATCGTAAGTCAGCGGATAACAATAGTGCGGCACCCCCTTCTGCGCGCAGTCCCGTTCCAGCGATTTATTCCATTTCACGAAATGGCCGACGAACAAATCCTGTGTACCGTTGTTGTCAAAGTCGAAGAACACGGCCGCGGTATGCAATCCGGGACGATTCAGCCCTGCTTGTT
The DNA here is from genome assembly GCA_025360145.1 of Acidobacteriaceae bacterium. Classification (GTDB taxonomy): domain Bacteria; phylum Acidobacteriota; class Terriglobia; order Bryobacterales; family Bryobacteraceae; genus JANXXV01. The sequence continues at coordinate 2,124 of JANYCV010000165.1, read as the reverse complement.
TGGTCACGTCGGTAAACGTGCCGTCGCCATTGTTGCGATAAAGCACATTTGTTCCATAGTTGGTGATAAACAGGTCGGTCCAACCGTCGTTGTTGTAATCGCAGGTAGTCACGCCGATCCCGAAATCACGCCCCCGGACACCGGCCTTCTCCGTCACATCTGTGAACGTGCCGTCGTGGTTATTCCGATAGAGGGCGTTTCGCAGCGGTTTCCTTGGCTCGAAAAAGTCCGCTGGACCGCTGTTGGTGAAATAGAGATCCATCCAGCCGTCGTTGTCATAGTCGAAGATAGCGACGCCAGGGCCCATCGACTCCGGCAAATATCGCCTTTCCGATTTGGCGTTGTTGTGTACGAAAGCGATGCCGGTTTGCGAGGGAGACAGCGTTTCAAATACCGGCTTCGGAGCGGTGGAGAAAAAGAAAAAGGCGAGAATGACGGCAGACCGCACCATTTCATTCTCGCCCGAATTGGAACACGTGTAACAAGGCCTAAGCGGCTAGAACTGGAATCGCGCTACAATTTGCCCCGATCGCGGTGGTGCAAACGTCGAGCCGTTATTGATTCGCCCAAAGCCAGACGAGGTAAGTCCGGTTCTGGAATCCACCGTCTGCGTTGCCTTTGCGTTGCCGCTATCCGGATTATTCAGATAGGTCCGGTTGAATACGTTGAAGAATTCAGCCCGAAGTTGGAGCGACATACGCTCCCGGATATGGAACTGCTTACCGACACTCAATTGCTCGTCATAGCGGCGAGCATAACGATAGTCGTTGTAGTACGCGGCTGCCGTACCCCATTCGCCCGGACCGGGATCCGCCCATGCCTTCGGATTGAGGCTGAATTCCTTGTTGGGATCGAAGCAATGGCAATCGAGGTCTTTGGTAAACAACGGTTCACCCGAAACGCGGTTCGCATTCGTCCCCCGGAATAACAGAGAACCCAAAGCGTTCTGTGCCTGAGGAACGCGAATGGGCTTGCCGCTTGCATACCGCAGAACGCCGCCCAGAGTCCAACCGCTAAGAGCCACCCTGGCGAAAGCGTTGTTCTTCGCGAAGCTAGCCGTTGGAACGGTGTAGTTGAAACCGGTCACGAAGACATGAGGCTGGTCTTCGCGGGAGAGCGCCTTCTGCAGTTTGCGATTAAATACGTCGTTGGTAGGAACTACCGACCCGTCCTGGTCTTCCACATTCGTCAGATTCTTAGACCATGTGTACGCCATGCTGAAGTCGAGTCCGAACGAGTAGCGCTTGGTCACCTTGGCTTGTAGTGAGTCATACCAGTTGCTTCCCAGCGGCGCCCACGTACTGCCGATACCCGTAAACTGCGGGAACGGACGCAGGCTCTGCGCCACTGTGGCGGCGAGCGGGAAACCAGCGTAGGGCGCTTTGAAGCCGCGTTGAATTGCCGTGGCGGAATCAAGGCGCGACGTCAATAGCGTGCGATCGGCGGCATTCCCCACATTCAGCCCAAAGCTCTGGATGCGCTCCGGTGTCAGCGCGTTGTAGTCAATCAAGCCATCGGCACGGAACCATACTCCGCGATTGCCCACATAGGCCGCTTCGACCACAATGTTCTTCGCGACTTCCCGTTGCAGCCCGATGTTCCAACTGATCTGGCGCGGAGGCCGTCCGGCATTCTGATCGATCACCGACGTTGCACCCAGAAGCTGGCCAGCCGAGACGCGGAGACCCGGATCATAACTGGCGCCGAATAGCGAGTTCGGATCGTAGGATGGAATGCCCGATGCAAGCAGGAATGCAGGGTCGCCAAACGAAGGAGTGCCGAAGGCCACGTTGTTGAATCCCATTCCCTGCGAGTTGCCTCCGCCGATGTAATTGAAACCCGTCAGTTGGCCGTAGGAAAGTCCGAAGCCGGCGCGAAACACCGTCTTCTCGTCGATTTGGTATGCAACGCCGAGCCGCGGCGCAACCGCCAATTTATAGGTGTGCCCGAGTTCGCAGTTGCAGCGTCCGGCTCCGGTGCCTTCATAGACAGTTCCGCCCAGCAATCCACCAGCGTTCGGATTGCGAACGCTCGCCGAGAAGCTGCTGGTCCGGCGCCAAAGCTCACGCGACGGATTCTGCAGATCGTATCGCACACCGAGGTCGAGAGTAAGTTTGCGGGTAA
>JANYCV010000148.1 GCA_025360145.1 Acidobacteriaceae bacterium | reverse complement strand
ATCCGCCGGTTGATTTCATCCAGGAGTTCCGCGTCCAATCGCTGAACTCCGATGCCGAACTCGGCGGTGGTTCCGGTGGCTTCATCAACCTTGTGACTAAGTCTGGCACCAAAGATTTCCACGGCACCTTGTACGACTACCTGCGCAACAACGAGCTCGATTCGCGTAACACGTTTCAACCCACCATCCCGGTGTTCCGCCAAAATCAGTTCGGCTTCTCTGTTGGCGGCCCGGCTTACATCCCCAAGCTCTACCCGCAGCGAAACCGCACGTGGTTCTTTGTCAGCTATGAAGGCTTCCGCCGCCGCCAGGCCGCCAGTGGACTCGGCCGCGTTGCCTCAGACGCGCAACGTTCAGGCGACTTCACCGGCCTCGCCACAATCTACGATCCAGCCTCCACGCGGCCGAATCCAACGAATGTAAACTAGTTCCTGCGCGATCCGCTTGCTGGCAACCGCATCCCCGCCAGCCGCATCAATGCAACGGCAGCACTCTTCGCAAAACAGTTGATACCATTGCCCAATATTGCGGTAGCAGGCAGCGTCAACAACTTCCTGAACACGGCTGCCAGCCGCAACGACACGGACACGATACTGGCGCGCATCGACCATACGCTTAGTTCGAAAGACCGCATCTCAGCGCGCTGGCTACAATCAGACAACACCTCTGGCAGCGCCATCCCGGTGCTCAACAACCCACTCAGCGGGTCGGCCAGCACGCCGCGCAATCTGGCAGTGGAATGGAATCGCAATCTTACCGCGGCTTCCCTGCTCACCGTGCGCTACGGCTTCGCCAGAACCAATCAGACCAGTTCCTCGGCGCTGCTACCGGATTTCTACAAAGCCTCCGGTTGGGATAACGTGAACGGGTTCCCGTTGAATGATCCTGCCTATGCGCTTTTCCCGGCTGTCGGCATGACCGCCTACAGCAACTACGTGGGGCAGAATTACCAGCCGGAACTGGTCACCGGACACAGCGGTAGCATCGACTTTCAGTTGACCCGCGGCCGACACACAATGAAAGCCGGATACGCGTTGAACTATTTCACAAGTTTTACCGGGGGCATCAACCCCACCATCAGCTTTAATCCGGCACAAACCCAGAGTCTGATTGCGCCGGCAGGCACGGGCGATGCCTTTGCCAGCTTCCTATTCGGTGCGCCGAGCGCAGCAGGCCGGGCGATCGGAAATCCGCTTATCGATGTGGACGGCGCATTCGACGGCATCTATCTGCAAGACACCATCCGCTTCAATCGCAAGTTGAGCGCGACACTCGGAGTGCGCTGGGACTTTGCCCGCGCGTTCAAGACCGATGGCGTGTTAGGCAGCTTTGACCCGCGCGGCGGCGGCTGGTTGCTCACCGCTCCGGTCAGCATCGCGGGAGTTGCTTTCAAGGGACCAAATGTCCGACAGGGAATCTTCGATCCTGACTACAACAATTTCGGACCTCGCCTCGGCGTGGCCTACTCCATTCGGCCCAAGACAGTGATTCGTGCCGGATACACCATTTCCTACGATCTGGTGGCCGGGCGCTGGCAGTGGGTGCAAGGACCTCGCGTGAGTTGGCCCCGCTCGGAGTTTCAATCCACTCCGCCCTTGAATACCGACGTTGCCGACAAGACGCTGCTCAGTCCGTTTGCCGGCATGGCCACCTCCGTCTTTCGCCCGAATCCATTCTTTGATAACGGCCAGCCCGTTTACCCCACAGGTTCGCACATCAACCCGCACTTCCCGGTCCCTTTTGTTCATCAATGGAATGTGGCACTGGAGCAGCAGTTCTCTGACCGGCTTGTGGTTTCGGCAACCTATGTTGGCTCGGTAGGAACGCAACTGGAATGCTGCGGAGTCATCAACCAGTCATACACGAATGGCCCAGGAACATATAACACGAAGCCGCGGCCCTTCCCGCTGATGGGTGCCTTCCGCACAGACCGCAACGACGGCCATTCCGATTATCAATCCATCCAGCTAAAGGCCGAGCAGCGCTTTTCACATGGCCTCGGTTTCCTGTTCAGTTACACCTACAGCAAGGCCACTGATCTAGCCTGCTCCGGCTATATTGGTGCCGAAGGCTGCCACATCACGCAACCGTATTATCCCGATGCGTTCGCATATGGAATGGACCACGGTCTGGCCGATTTCGATCTGCGGCACATCGCCACGGGCAGCTTCGTGTACGAACTTCCCATAGGGCGCGGCAAGTTGCTCAACCTTGGCAATGACCTGGTGAACAGCATCGCCGGCGGATGGCAGGTAAGTGGAATCATCAGCCTGCGCAGCGGACAGGCGCTCACGCCGGCTCTTTCCAATAGTGCCCAAACCAATGTCGGCGGCGGCGTACAACCGCGGCCTGATCTTGCCGGCAAC
>JANYCV010000117.1 GCA_025360145.1 Acidobacteriaceae bacterium | reverse complement strand
TGCGTTTCCTCAAGCTGCTCTTCCGCCGCTTTGTACGGGAAATGCGCTCCAATACGCCGCGCGCCGCCGAATTCCGTACTTACATCCAGACCGAAGGAGATTTGCTCGACCGCTTCGCCGTCTATTGCGCGCTCGACGAGTCGATTCACAAACAAAATCGCAATATTTGGATCTGGCCCGATTGGCCCGCCGAATACCAGGACCCCGAATCCGGCGCCACCAAGGCTTTCGCTAAAAAACATTGGCGCAGCGTTCTGTTTCACAAATACATCCAGTGGCAAGTCGACCTGCAACTGCGCGACCTACAGAACTACGCCCGTAAGAAAGGGCTGCCCATCGGCCTGTATCACGACTTGGCGCTAGCCACCGATCGCTGCGGCTCCGACCTCTGGGCGCACCGTCCCTTCTATGTGAACGGATGCCGCGTAGGTTCTCCACCGGACGGATTCTCTCCCAACGGTCAAGACTGGGCCTTTCCGCCGCCCAATGTCCTGCGCCACAAGCAGGACGGTTACCGCCTGTTCGTGGAATCCATTCGCAAGAATTGCAAGCATGGCGGCGCGCTCCGCATCGATCACGTCATGCGCTTCTTCCGCCTCTATTGGATTCCGGACGGAGTAGACGCCACCAAGGGCACCTATGTGAAGGACGACTGGGAAGACCTCATCCGCATTCTGGCGCTCGAAAGTGTGCGCAATCAGGTGGTCATCGTTGGGGAAGACCTCGGCACCGTCGAGCCCGCCGTACAGGACGCGTTGCAGCGCTTCGGCATTTTAAGTTACCGCCTGCTCTACTTCGAAAAAAATGGCACGGGCGATTACAAATTGCCCGATGAATATCCCGAAAAGGCGCTGGTCTCCGTCAGTACGCACGACCTTCCCACGCTCTCCGGCTTTTGGACCGGCCGTGACATCGAAGCTCGCCGCAACGCCGGATTGCTACCTGACGAAGCGAGCTATCTGAGGCAGGTAGCCGACCGCGCACAAGACAAACAGAAAATGCTCGACGCATTTTCAAAACTCGACCTGATTCCTCCCGGATACCCGCTCAACGCGTGGGCCATCCCGGAATTCACCGGCGAATTGCACTATGCGGCCATCGGGTTCCTCACCTCAACGCCCTCGCAGTTGATGGTCCTGAACCAGGAAGACCTCTTCAAGGAGGTTGACCAGCAAAATCTGCCGGCCAGTACGGAGCAATATCCCAACTGGCGTCACAAAATGCAGGTCAGCATCGAGGAACTCACCACGCTCCAAACCGCGCAAGATTGCACCGCAATGTACCGCTCCTGGATCGAAAAAACCGGCCGCGCGAGGCCAGCCCTGACCATGATGGAAATCGAGGCTTCAAAGACTTAAGCTCGCCCCCTTGTAAGGCTCGAGTCGTAAAGAGCTTGAGAAGTGGCGCTAGGGGATTGTTGCCGGCTGATGTCGGCAAGCCACTTCGGGCGCTTGATTTAGATTCTCTTCCGCCGGGTAAATACAAATCGTTGACGGGAACACCAAAATTTATGTCGATGAGCGAATTGATCTGACTGGGTCTGTGCTTGACGTGGAGACTTCGAAGGCGGCGTTTATGATTTGGCCGGTTAGCTTGGTTAGGCTTTCGTCTTCTGTGGTGGTCATGGTAGATGTGTTGTGGGTTTGAGGTGCGGAGTTCTCAGGGTGTTTTATTATTTGGCGGGGATGAATGAGATAAGAGTTTTTTGATTTCAGGCGATTGGGGGGTGATGTTCTCGAATACTGGCTGTTGATTCGGAGCTGTTTGTGTCATCTCCATGCGGTCCGTAAATCTGGAGGTGTGTTTCGGGTAAGGCTTTTTATCCTGTTTCTCCGATTCATCGTGGCCCAATATGCAGGCCGCTAGCGTGTAGAATGCCGCGAGGGAGGGGCTGAGTTTCCTCGTAACCTATTGGCGCGCGAGGTACTCCATTTCCTTGTCAAGAAACTGAGGGTTCCGGCATACATGGAATGCCCATTTCTGCAACTGGCCCCAGTTGTTCACGGCCTCCACCCACCGATTTGCCGCATTGTGCTTCGCTTTGGTCTGGTCGTCCTCGAAACCCTTGATCTCCAGGACCACGGTCAGGCCATTTCGGAGACGCACCAGGAAATCCGGCTCGTAGGCGTGGTCGATACCCGCATACTCGTATGGGATTGTGAGGCCCATATGATCGTTGCGGGCATAAAACTGGACCGCATCGCCCGATTCCAACCGAAAGCCGGCGCTTGATTCCCAAGTCAAATTGTCCAAGACTACCTGGTCGATGTGGCTCTTCATCGTTGCGTGACAGGCGCGCGTCGTCTTGAAATCGACTTCGGCTGTTGTGCCAATTGGTTTATAGCGATTCGTGATCGGCAGCAGCGGGGCCTCACCTTCGGAATCATCCGGCACAATGGCGTCCCGCAATCGCTCCACGATGCGCTGGACATACTTCTCCAGGCCCAACTCGCACTGATGGGAGTTCTGAAAGTTTACTTTCCGGCGCACATACTCGTCGACGTAGCGGAAGACTTGCGGGAATAACTGATGCCGCGATTGAAGTGCCAATACGCGCCTCCGGCGGTCCTTTTTATCGGCACCCGCACTCGTCAATTGGTCCACGATGAGCCGCGCGATCTGGAACTCGATGGTTTGGAGATGCGTGCCACGATAGTATTCATCGCGGTTCTGCTCCTTAAACGGGAAGGGATTGCTGTGCGTGGAAGGGCTGCCTTCCTGGTAGCCCACGGTCGGCCGCACGAAGGTAGCCGTCGGTTCCCGGTTTGGCTCAATGTCGAGCTTGGGCATTTCCTCTACGTTGCAGCGGATGAGATTCTTCTTCAACGCAAAGGCATAGCCTTCCACTACGGGGAATCGCAGTTCCATTGCTTTCCGATCCTGCAGGGCACGTACATGATTCTTGGGCCGGTCATCGGGAGCAGGCGCCTTCACGGGCCGCCCCTTGAACGGGATCACAGAGAAGGGGATGCCGTAGACGTCCACGTACTCCTCAGTAAGAAGGCCGGTTTTGGGATCGGGAACGTAGTCCATGCGCCGCAGCCCGCGACCGACTACCTGCTCACAGAGCAATTGACTGCCGAAGGCACGCACTCCCAAAATATGAGTGACGTTATTTGCGTCCCACCCTTCCGTCAGCATGGAGACCGAGACTACGCAGCGCACATGCTCGCCGGGCTGCCCTGGCTTTCCCACCGTTGCCACTACTTGGCGGAGTTCCTCGGCGGCGTCCTGCCGCTTCTTTTTCGGATCGTCGCTTTCTGCCTCCGCGAGCAGCTTGGTATCGATCCGGATGGTACGGTTTACATCCGGGGTGTTCGAGAAGTACTCCGGGAAGATGGCGCCCTTGCCATACACTGTGCTCGCCTTACGCTTCGCGGATTTTGTCTTCTTGGGTGCGGTATCGACGGCCTCGCTTTCCTCTTCGTCCGCGCCTAACATTTCGACAACCTCAGCTTCGGTCACCGCTTCTATCTCCGACTCTCCGCTGATCTTCCGGTAGAACACCTCGGCGATATCGGTATTGTCACAGACCAGAATGAGCACCGGAGGTACGTGCTCCTGTCCCGGCGTGGCGGCCTGCATCTGCTCAAACCGCTCCTTCCACTGCGAGGCGATCTGCAACAGTGCGCCTTCGGCCTCGCGGTACACAACGTCTGGTTTGGGCCTCTTCGCCTTGCCGGGGAGGCGTTCCCCAGGTTCCAGGTTTTCGGTGATGGCTTTCCACAGCTTGAAGTACTTGGGATCGGGTCTGCCCGTAGTGTCAAGTACCGGCAAGCGGGGGATCTTCACGATGCCGCTCTCGATGGCGTCCACCAGACCGAAATCGCTTACGATCCATGGGAACGGGCGGCCTTCCGGATGGCCGCTGCCCTTCAGATAGAACGGCGTGGCGGACAGATCGAGGCAGAGCGAAATTCCCGGCTTGGTATGGGGATTGGCGGGGCAGTTGTTGATGCGGTCTAACCCTTCCAGCCAGACTCGCGCCTGAAGGGCTTCGTCGTCCAGTGCTTTTTTCTCCTCCCCGGTCAATTCCTCATTTGTGGGAGCGGGACGCCAGCAGTGGTGGCCCTCATCGTTCATCACCATGATGGGCAACCGGTCGTAGAGTTCTTCCAGCACGCGGCGCGCAAAGCTGTCCCGTGTTTCCGGACCCTTGTTCACTACGGCATAATTCTTGCCATTCTCCGAATGTTCGGACTCTGGCGCGAAGCGATGCCAGTTTGCCACCAGCACTTTTCCAGACTGCATCAGCGGACGGTACTTCAGCGGGACAATATCGAAGGCGTCGTAGTAATTGTCCGCGCGATCCGGGCGGAGCACCTGCAACCGCTCTTTCACGATCGTGTTCGGGCAGCAGATGAGAACGCCATTAGGGAAGAGCGTGGTGGCGGGGTTCTGTCCGCGATTGCAGAACGCCCACGAGATCAGCATGGACATGACCACGGTCTTACCGCTACCCGTTGCCATTTTGCAGGCGATCCGGCGCAGGGCGGCAAGAGAGGAGTCTTGCGCGGGATCGATGAGGCGTGGAAAGAAGTCCTGGGCTGGGTTGCTGAAGGACGGGCGCTCTCCGGCGAGCAGCTTCGCAAGATCGTCCTTGGAGAGGTTTGGATTCCCGCGAATACCGACCTTCCCTGGGAACCGGATCTCCTGCAAATAAATGATGGTCTCGACGGCTTCCATCTGGCAGAAGAACAAGCGGCGCGCGCGGTCTGGGCGGGCCCAGTGCCGCAAGAGGTCACGCGTGACATTGGTCGCGCCGGGGTAGCCTGCCTGGCGCCACTTCCGAACATCCTCGCGGAGGGCGTTGACGAGTGGTAAGTCGTCTCTTTCTTCTTCGGCGAGCAGATTCATTTGCGCGCTGCCGGTGCGTTCGGTCTTGTACCAGTAGCTTGCCTCGCGGCGGCGGCGGGCGTGGCTGGCAGCGCCGCTGTTTTTGTCGTAAATCCAGTGGTCGTCGGGCTCTTCGTATGGGTTGCAGAGGATTGGCC
>JANYCV010000306.1 GCA_025360145.1 Acidobacteriaceae bacterium | reverse complement strand
GGCAATACCATGGAGGAAATCCTCAGCTTCTATCCCAGCGCAAAGCTGGGGCTCTTCCGCCGATACCACGTTGGCGGATGCACCGCCTGCGGATACCAGCCCACGGACACGCTGGAACAGGTTATGGCCGACCACAATATTCCAGACCCGCTAGAGTCTGTGATTGCTTGCATCGTCGAAAGCCGGCAAGTGGAGGCGGGGCTTCAGATCCTGCCGGCGGTTGTGGTGGCCGCGCTAAAACCGACGCCGGAAAAGCCGCTTGGCTACGTGTCGTCGCCGGAGGTGGAGGCAGCGCTCGAACGCGGAGAAAGCTGGCCGCTGATGGATGTCCGCTCTCCCGAAGAATGGGGGAATGGCCATATTCCGGGGGCTCAATTTCTCACACTGGAACTGAAGTTTGAGGCTTTGGACACATGGCCGAAGGACACCCGGATCGTTTTCTACTCCAATGCGGGACACCGCAGTTTAGAAGTTGCCTCCTACTTCATGGCATACGGCTTCACCGACGTGCGCAACATGGCCGGCGGCCTGGAAGCCTGGTCAGGGGAGTTGCAGGACTTGAACGTACCACCATTCACGGTGGAAGTGTCGGCGATAAACGATCGCTAGCCAGGACCGTAACCCCTCAGTGGAAGTCACCCCATAGACGCGCAGGTCATCTGGGACGCGCAGTGGATTCCGGTGCTGGCGGACACGGAGTTTCGCGGCAAGCAGAGGAAGTTGCTGCTCCATCCGAATCGCAACGGATTCTTCTATGTGCGGGACCGGGTGAGCGGCGAGTTTCTGAATGCGACGCCATTCATCGACAAGCTGACATGGGCGAACGGCGTGGATGCGAAGGGGAGGCGGTGGAGTTGCCCGATCAGGCACCGACGCCGACCGGGGTGAAAGTGTGCCCGTCGGTGAGAGGCGCGTCGAACTGGATGTCTTCTTCCTATAATCCCGATACGCATCTGCTGTATGTCCCCACGCTCGAGCAATGCGGTAACGTGGTGACCTCGACGAAGATGCCGGAACCGGGCAAGTTCTACATGCGTGCGATCAATCCAAAGACCGGGGCCCGGCGGTGGGAGTATCGGGTGACGGGGCCGGCGACCATGTGGGCGGGCGCCGTATCAACCGCCGGTGGAGTGCTGTTTTTCGGCGATGACGACGGACAGTTGGTGGCGCTGGACGCGAAGACCGGAAAGCATCTGTGGCACTACAACATGGGGCAGAAGCTGACGGCGTCGCCGATGACGTTGAGCTTGGACGGGAAGCAGTATGTGTCGATTGCTTCGGCCACGGATGTGTTGACGTTTGGCTTGTTTGAGGCTGCGGTTTCGGTGCCGGTGGTGAAGGAGAGCGTGACGCCGTAGTATTTGGGATAGGTAGTTTGTCGGGCTCTTCAGCGAGGATTGCTCAAAATGTCCTCGACACTTTCGGGATGTTTGGCGATCACGGCTAACAACACACGGGTGGGCGCGTTCGGGCGAACACGTCCCTGCTCCCAATTGCGGAGCGTTGCGGGCGGGAATCCAAACTTCGTTGCGAATTGGGTCTGGCTCAATCCCATTCGCTGGCGCAGTTTCCGAACATCCACATCGGGAATCCGAACTAAGCTGACCTGAACCGGGACGTCCTCTCCCCGCGACCACGCCACCGCTTGCTCCAGACCCTCTATAATCCTTTCGCCTACAGTGGGTTGCTTTTTTCCGCTACGCGCCTTGTTATTCGCCGGCTTCGCCTTCGGCTTTACGACCTTCTTTGGGTGCTTCATGATTTTCTCCTGGAACCACGGGCATATTCGACAACAAGCATCGGGACAAGCTTGGCGATCGCGTTGCGCTCGGCTTTAGTCAGGTTAGCTTTCTCGCTCTTGCCGTAAGCAGCGAGCAAGAACACAGGGAGACTTTCGTTGTGAAAGTAGTAGATCACGCGCGCACCCCCCCTCGTTTGCCGCCGCCCGGGAGCGCCCAACGTAACTTTCTGACACCGCCGGTCTCTGGAATCAAATCGCCAGATTCCGGGTTCGCGGCGATAAACTTGACCAGCTCCGCTCGTTCCGTATCGGTCATTAGCCGAACAGCGTCCTTGAGAAACCGGCCAGTTTCGACGACCGTCATAGGCGGACGCTTCACATATTAGACTATACGCTAAGAGCGTACCTCCTGGCATACGGCTTTTGTGAACTCCTTCGCTTCTTTCAGGGTCAGGAGTATTTGACGGGCTACACTCTTTCCTCATTTGACCTCCCCAGTGACAGGCATAGGCGTTGACACTGGAGTTGTCAACGCCGCCTAATTCGTTCGATAATCGGGGCCGATGGGCCGCTTTGAAATCAATTTGCAACTCTCCGCTGCCTGCCGAGTCATAGGTAAACGATGTAGAGAGGTTGGTTCCCGCCTGCTTCATGCTCTGCGGGAACGGCCAGTTTCCAGAAACCGGGTATGGTCTGGCAGCGTTTCGGGTGGCTGACGCATTGACGCCTTCGTTTCGCTTCCAGCAGCGGGACGAGGGCGTCCCGCGCCGGCCAGGGGGCCCGC
>JANYCV010000106.1 GCA_025360145.1 Acidobacteriaceae bacterium | reverse complement strand
CTTCTCTTCCTCTTTCGATCCGGCGCGCCGCAGGCGTGGACGCTCATCGTCCGGTGTTCCGGACGGGCCTGTCCCCGGCACCTTCAGAATCTCATCCGGCACGTTCGCGGAGGCGCGATCGGACTCGCTGCCTGCCTTCTCAAAGATGACCGTCAGAGCGAAGTAATAGCCCTGGTCGTCCTGCACGGACTCCACAACCAGACGATCGCCTGGCTTGATTTCCGAAGTCTTCAGCTCCGTCTTGTCCTTCAAATCCGCTTTCTTGTACTTGGTGTTTTCAGAGAGCTGAAAACGGACGATTCTGTGATCTTCCGCTTCGAGGGTTAGCAGCTTCTCATCGAGACGCCGCAGCATTCCCTTGGTGGTGGCGGTGGGAATAGCATCTTTCTTTTCGGCGGCCTTCTTGCTGCTCTTCTTTCCCGGCCAGCGCGGCATCGGAATGCCTCCGCCCGGAAGCGGCTGGCCCTGACCTGGCGGATAGTTACCGCCTGGAGGATACTGGCCGCCTGGGGGATATCCGCCACCCTGTGGATACTGGCCGCCCTGCGGATACTGGCCGCCCTGCGGATACTGGCCGCCCGGAGACAACTGCGCAGTTGCCAATTGCTGGACTAACAGCACGGATAGCAGCGCGAGTGGTATTCGAGATTTCACGATCGCTTAATAGATGCTATCAGAAAGCGGAATGGGTACATCCACCCATTGAATTTCAAAGAAGCGATCCTGGAAAACTCCAATTTCAGACTCCCGGGGGCTCGCCCCATAAGCGATTACTTGAAGCCCAATCTCGGTGATCGGGCGCATTGAACCCTACGCCAGTTGAGGCATTTATGCCTGGAAATGTTCTAAAGTAAACGCTTATGAGGGCTCGCCCTCAGCGCCGGGAACAACAATTACAAAACAATATGGAACTGAAGCTGGAAGTCGATGGCGATCGCGACCGCCGGGATCTGAAAAGCTGGGATGAAGAAATATGGAATAACCCTGCGGTGCTAGAAGACGTGAAGAAAGAAGTTCCCGGGTATCTGCAACAGCTCTAGGTGAATTCCCTATCTTCGAGCGATATCTCGCCAGCCGGCACGCGGGCAGTTTTCTCTTCCAACGCACCCAGATCGTCGAAAGCCATATTTGGAAGCGCTTTTCGATTTTCAAGAAGGCGTGGCTAAAGGCGCGATTAACAAAATCAACGCCGTCAGCGGTTGTATCATCGCGACAGAGCCAGCTTGGCAAGTTCTTCCAGGCGCCGGTCCTGCGGCCGAAGAAACTGCGCAAGAACTGGCCGGTTTACCAAGCACGGAATAAGAGCGGTCTTAATCCTGTTGTCAACCACCGCTTCGGCTACACTATCCTCCACCACACCGATCTCAGCCGCGAAGGAAGAATGCCGGGAGCTATTAGCGTCTCCATCATCAACGGGGGAAACTACGATCTGGCCGTAACCGGCGAATCGCATAATTTCCGAAACAACTCCAAGGGGAAGAGGGATTCATCGTCCGCATGAGCCCTTGCGAGCGCATCATGAAACACATCATCAAGCAGGGGCTGGAGACTATGATCCTGCTCATTTCCGCCACGCCAGTGAACGCAAGCCTGATGTCTACACGCAATCAGCTCTACTTCCTGACGGACGGGCGAAGGCCGCCGGGAAGCGTAAGACCGGCGTTCTGTCCGGGCGCCTCAGCTCCAGATTCTTCACACTTCCCGACGTGCCGCCTATTGCCCGCTCTCTCAAACATACCGTGAAGTATTACGAGGAATTTGTCTTTCAGCCAACGTCGAACGCACACGGAGACCGCCATGCCCTTATTCAAAAGTACCTGCGCCTGAACCAGGCTCTTCGTTCCGCTTGCGGCTTCAGCCACACCTCGACCATGAGCTTGCCGCTCTCCGCGAACGTCTCATTCCCACCCGGTTCCGGCGTATTCCTGACGGCCGCCACACCCATACCGGAGCTGTCGTCAATGATCCATGTCTTGGACGGCGTTCTGCTGGCAATCTGGTGCGTCCGCTCCACACATGTTCAGCTTTGCGCCTCAAAAATCGAAGCGCAGGCCAAACTGGATGGTCCGCGGATCGGTAACCGTCGATGAAACCCGGCCCACGTTAGCTGGCACGCTGATGTTGGTGGACGGGTTGCCGAAATTGGCGCGATTAGCTAGGTTGAAGAACTCCGCCCGGAAACTGGCGCGGATGCGCTCCGTAATGTTGGTGTTCTTAAAGATGGCTGCATTGAACTCGGCGAGGCCCGGTCCAAACAAAGCGTTCCGTGCGCCGGTGCCATAGGTGAACGGGCTGGGAATGGCGAAGGCTTCGGGTGCGAACCGGCGGTCGATCGATTGATTCGCCGGGGTTGCGGGACCGTAACCGTTCACAATGTTGGCCCGGCTGGATAGCCAGCCCAGTTGCGTTGCGGTGAAATTGACCGAATACGGCTGGCCGCTTCCGACACTCAGAATTCCAGTCAACTGCCAGCCACCGGCGAATTTATTAGCGATGCCGCTCGCCCCCGGGAAGAAGCGCCGGCCTCTGCCGAACGGAAGATCGTAGGAGTAGTTGGTGACGAACCAGTGCCTGCGGATGCCATCCTGATTTCCGCGGTCATAGCGGAAGTTCTGATTGTTGGCCGGCGCATCGCCGAAGGTGAATTCGTTGAGCGCACGGCTGAATTGATATTCGGCCTGCAGAGCGAAGCCCGAAGCGTAGCGCCGCAGTACGCCGAACTGCGCTTGATGAAGGATCGAGTTCCGTCCCGATTCCCAGTAAATGATGGGGCCCCACGGCTGGTAGGGTCTTCGTGGCTGAACAGCGCCGGACGCCATGATCGGCTCATTCGGGTTGGAGTTGCGTTCCAACTTGGTGCCTTTGTTCCCCAGATAAGTAACGCGGATCGCAGTGTTCTTGGCCACTTCGTACTCCATGGTGTAGTTCCATTGCTGCATGTATGGATTTACGCGATTGCGGGCGACGGCCAGCAAAGCGGGGTTGGTGGGCAGATTTCCGGTTCCGGGAAACGGATTGGTCCAGGTGAGCGACGGCACCGTGCCCGGAGCAGGCTCGAAGGTTTCCTGCGCCCGGAACGGCGGGTTGGTGATGCCCATGCCAAGCAGTCCGTTGTAGCCGGCGATCACGTTATAGAAGATCCCGTAACTGGAGCGGATAACGAAGCGGTTGCCGAGCGGACGCCACGCAAAGCCGAATCTGGGGGCGAAGTTATTCCGGTCCGGATAGACGTAGTTACCAACGGTGAAATTGTTCTTCGATCCATCGATCACTGGTAGCTGCAGGAGTCTGGGATCGGCATCCCTCAGACCCTTGACGACCACGATCTTGTTGAGCGTAGCGTCCCAATTGGAGATGTCGCCCTGGGCGTTGTCAAACGGAGCCTCGTATTCATAACGCATGCCGATGTTGATGGTGAGCGATCGCGTTGCCTGCCAGTCATCCTGGATAAAGCCGAACCACCGGTTGTTCAAGTTTTCATTCAAGGCATTGCGAGTATTGCGCGAGGAAAACGCGAGCGCACCCAACAGATAGTCGGCAAACGGATTGCCGGAATATCGGCCGTCGAAGGTGAATTGGCCGCGCTGCGGCGGCGTATTCTGGCGGTTAAAGCTGGAGATGCGCTGAAACTCGACGCCCATTTTGATGCTGTGCTTGTTTCGGATCCAGGTGAAGGAATCATAAAGTTCGTAGGTGGCTTGGCGGTCACCCGAACCGGGGGAATCGGCGAAGCCACGGAAGCCTAGAATGCTGATGCCTGGTAGTCCGCCCAGGCCTTCCACCGGCTTGATAAGGCCGGGAATCAGCGTGCTGGGATCGAAGCTGGAATTTTGCGGAGTTCGAAAGAAAAGGTTGTGCTGCCAGCCAAATCGGGCCTCATTCAGCAGGGTTGGCGTGAATGTGCGCGTGTACTGAACCATCGTATTGTTGGTGGAGTTGCCCCATCCGTCCCAATTACCGAACTTCTCAGTGCCCGGTCCGCCGAGGGCGCTCGAAAAGAACACTCCCGATTGATTAAACGGACCGTTAGCGGAACGGAAGAATCGGCCCTGGATACGATCCTTCGATGACAGGTTGTAATCGGCGCGAATCGAGTAGCGGTCAAGCGGTTCAACTACCGGCACGTTCGCCACATAGTTGTTGCCAAGGCCGGCAGGTCCTGCTCCAGGCAGGTTTGGGTTTGAGAAGTACTTATCCAAACCCTGCGGTACCGAGCCGATTCGATTTGCCGGAATGCGATTACCGGGGAAGGGCGCTCCGCCGTTGAACGGGTCTTTGATCGCCGTTGGCAGCAGGCTGAAATCGCCTTGGCGCAGAGCCTGCGTGGGCATCTGTGTCAGGTTCAGCCCGGCGCGGGCAAGACGGAACCCCTCGAAGCTGCCGAAGTAGAATAGCTTGTTTTTGATAATAGGCCCGCCGCCGGAAACTCCGTATTCGTTGCGGTTAAACACCTGTCGCCGGATACCTGCGCGGTTGTTGAAGAACGAGTTGGCGGCTGTGACGCGGTTGCGGTTGAAGTAAAACATTGCGCCATGCAGATCATTGCTGCCGGACTTGGACGAAAGCACGATCTGCGCGCCGCCGCGGCCGAATTCGGCGGAGGCGTTGCTGGCGATGACTTTGAATTCGCCAAGAGCATCGAGCGATGGCACGGTAGCCAAATTGCGCTCATTCCCCGCGTCGTTGCCCGAAACGCCATCAATGGTTAGGTTCACAGCACCGAACCCGCCGTTGCCCCCGACATAGGGGTTCATTGCGGGGTTCTGCACACCGGGTGCAAGCGCGAGCAGCCCGAACAGATTCTGCCTTCCATTGAGAGGCATTGACGAAATCTGCTTGCCGT
>JANYCV010000059.1 GCA_025360145.1 Acidobacteriaceae bacterium | reverse complement strand
AGCTGCCGCCGGCTCAAGTTGCCCGTCCGGCAGTACCTGGCCTCGATTCTGCCCGGGATGGCGAATCTCTCGATCCAGCGCGTTGGCCAATACACGCCCGCCGCTTGGGCCGCTTCCCGGCTCTGATCCTGCTTCAGCGTTTCAGTCTTCACAGTTCAAGCACCTCCGTCAACCGTGCACTTGCTCGGACGCTTACATTCGATCAGAAGGTAGAGCTTGACGGCGCTATTGACCTTGCCCGCTGCCCAGTAGGCCACGTTGGGCCGGATGAGCCGGGTCTTAATGAAGCCATAGATCCGTTAAACGCGCTTCGTGTCGAGGCCTCGCAACAAAAACACCGCGAACGACAGGTACTCCTTCAGAGCGAATGTGATCATTTGGCGCCGCTTCATCGGTCCGATAGCCAAGCCGCATTTCGAAGCTGCTGTAAAGCGAATGCCGCGTCCACGCCAATGGCTAAACTACACGACCGGCGGAATCCTTCTTCAAACCGATTTTCGTTTGCCAGTATCCGGTCAAGCGCACGCTCCAATACGCCGGTACGCAGATGGGTCCTTCAAGACGGCCGTGCCCTGGCGGGCGCCCCAGATTAGGCGGTACGCCCGGCAGGGTTGCTGTTCAGCACGATAATGTGTAATTATTCATTTAGCTGAATAAACATTCAGTCTCCGCCGTCCAGGAGGCAAATCACCATGCCCGCTACTTTTTCCGCCAGCCCGGTCGCGAAGGCAAAGGCCCAGGATCTGACCTGCGATCTCGACCTTTCGCGCGAAGGGATGCTCGAACTTCTCGATCTGACCCACAAGGTGAAGATCTCGCCCGCTCGCTATGCGCAAGCGTTGAGCGGCCGCTATCTGAGTTTGCTGTTCGAGAAGCCATCGCTGCGAACACGGCTGACCTTTGAGCTGGCTATCAAGCAGCTTGGCGGTGATTCCGTATGCAGCATCGGACCCATCGGAGACCGTGAGCCATTGAAGGACATCGCGCGGAATCTCGATCGCTGGACCAACGGCATCGTAGCCCGCACCTTCAGCCAGAAGACGGTCGACGACCTTGCGCACTGGTCGAAGGTACCGGTGATCAACGCGCTGACGGATCTCTACCATCCGTGCCAAGCCCTGGCCGACGTATTCACGATGGAGGAGAAATTCGGCAGTCTCAAGGGCAAAAAGCTGGCCTTCATCGGCGATGGAAACAACGTGGCTCATTCGCTTATGCTTTGCGCCAGCCGTCTGGGAATGGATTTTTCGCTCGCGCACCCGAACGGTTATCCGGCGAATCCGAAGATCATTCAGCAGGCCGAGATCTTCGCCGCGGACAATCACAGCAGTGTGTTGATAACCGGCGATCCGGCCGAAGCCGTCGCCGGCGCGCACGGAGTCTATACAGACGTTTGGGCCAGTATGGGCCAGGAGAGCGAAGCCGGTCAGCGCCGCCTGGATTTCCAGCCGTATCAGGTGAATGAAGCTTTGATGGCCAAGGCACTGCCTGATGCCGTGTTCCTGCACTGCCTTCCCGCAAAACGAGGCGAGGAGACAACGGATGCGGTGATGGAATCGCCGCAATCGGTGGTGTTTGATCAGGCGGAAAACCGCCTCCACGTACAGAAAGCGCTTCTGTTGATGCTGTTGAGTTAGTTCCGGACATGACAAAAATGAAGCTGTGGGGTGGACGGTTCGAAGAAGGCCCGTCGGAAATATTCGAGCAGTTCTCCGGGTCGTTGCACTTCGACAAACGGTTGATCGGGGCTGATATCCGCGGCTCGCAGGCGTTTGCGAGAGCGTTGGGACGGGTAGGAATTCTGCAGGCCGAAGAGGTGGATCAACTCTGCGCGGCATTCGCGGCCATCGGCGAAGACGCGAAAAAGCCGGCGTTCTTTGACGGGGCCGGCGACGAAGACGTCCATACGCTGGTCATTCGCAAGTTGAAGGAGAAGGCCGGGCATCTTGCCGACAAGATCCACACCGGGCGCAGCCGCAACGAACAGGTTTCGCTGGACATCCGGCTGTGGTTGCGGGATGAAATCGACGCAGCGAAAGCGGAGCTGGCGGACTTGATGGGGTCGCTGGTCAGTCTCGGGCTGCGGTATCCGGATGCCGTAATTCCAGGCTACACTCACATGCGCCGCGCCCAGGCGGTGTTGTGGCCGCACTACCTGTTGGCATACTTCGAAATGTTCGCGCGCGATTGGGAGCGGCTGGATCAGGCACGCGCACGGGTGAACGTCTTGCCCCTCGGCTCAGGCGCGCTGGCGGGTAGTGGATTTCCGTTTGACCGCGAGGCGATCGCCGCGGATCTCGGATTCGCGTCGGTAACTCGCAACAGCATGGACGTCTCAGCGGACCGCGACTTCGCCCTGGACTTCCTGTACGCCGCCTCCACCACCATGCTGCATTTGAGCCGCCTCGCGGAAGATTGGATTCTCTACTCCAGCGAAGAGTTCGGATGGCTGGAACTTGGCGACGGCGTGACCAGCGGATCGAGCCTGATGCCGCAGAAGAAGAACCCGGATTCCCTGGAGCTGATTCGCGGCAAGAGCGGGCGGGTGTTCGGCAGCTTCAGCTCGCTTTACGTGACGATGAAGGGCCTGCCGCTCACCTACAACCGCGACATGCAGGAAGACAAGGAGCCGATCTTCGACGCCGCCGACCAGTTGCGCGGATGCCTGGTGATGGCGAAGGCGGTGGCCGATTCCATCAAGCTGAATCCCGCGAAACCGGCGCTGGCGGCACAGGAAAGCTGGGTGGTCGCTACTGACCTTGCCGAGGCGCTGGCGAAGAACGGCACGGCATTCCACCAGGCACATCAGATTGCAGGACGGCTGGTGCTCGAAAGCATCCGTGCCGGTAAGCGGCCGTCGGATTGGACTGCGGCGGAGTTGTGCGCCTTCGCTCCGGAGTTCACCGCGGACATGGTGCGGCTGATGAATCCATCGGAAGGCATGAAAACGCGCGAATTGATCGGGGGCACTGGCCCGGCGTCGGTCGCGGAGGCACTCGACGCCGCCGAGGCCCGTCTCAAACAGTTGCGATGAATAAAACTTACCGTCAGGGCCAGATACTCCGGCTAATCAAGGCGCACAAGATCTTCACCCAGGAGAAATTGGCGCAAGAACTGGCGGTAGTTGGCGTGGCGGCTAAGCAGGTGACGCTTTCGCGGGATATGCGCGAGCTCGGCTTGGTTAAGACGGCCGGCGGATACCGGCAAGTGGAAGCCGCCAGCGTTGGACCGGGCATCGAGACCATCATGGCCGAGTTTCTGCGGGAAGCCAGAGCGGCGCAGAATCTGCTGGTGCTGAAGACATCGCCTGGTCACGCGAATTCCATTGCCATTGCGTTGGATCAGGAAGACTGGCCGGAAGTGGTGGGAACGCTGGCCGGCGACGATACTGTGCTGGTGATTGCACCGGATGCGAAGACGGCTGCGGCGCTGCGGAAACGGCTGCTGGCGTATCTCGAAATCTGAAGTTTTAGTGAATGTGCGGCTGAGGCGCAGCCAGGATGGAGCACGGATTCTCAGACAGGGCACAGCGCGCGTGCTCGAATTGAATGGTGCTGTGATGGATATGAAACCGGGTGGCGAGCACGCCATTGATGCTTTTTAGAACGCAGTCGCTTTCCGAGGGTGGAACATCTTCAATCAGTACGTGGCAGCTTAGCGCGTGCGCACTAGATCCCAGGCTCCAGATGTGCAGATCGTGAACATCAACCACGCCATCCACCGCTCGCATAGCGTTAGTGACCGACTTCAACTCCAGACCGCGGGGAAGACCCTCCAGCAAAATATTCAACGATTCCCGCGTCACGTCGATCGCGCTCCAGATGATTAGGACGGCGATGAGGATCGAAAGAATCGGGTCGATGAGCAGCCATCCCGTATAACGGATTGCGATTGCCCCGATCACGATGGCGACTGAGCTGAGAGCATCACCCAACATGTGTACCGCGGCTGCGCGAATGTTGAGTTCGTGGCTGTCGCCGCTGCGTTTGAGGGCAATCAATATTCCGAGATTGACGATTATGCCGAGGCTGGCGACGACGATCATCGTCGTCTCGTGAACGGCTTCCGGCCTGAGGATGCGCTGATAGCTCTCGTACAGCAAGTAAATCGATAACACGATGAGCGTCAGCGCATTGACGAAGGCCGCGAGGACTCCGCCGCGATGATAGCCAAAGGTCTTCACGTCGTCGGCCGGCTTGGATTGCAGATAAACGCCCAAGAGCGCCAGAAGAAGTGCCAAGGCGTCGGTGACGTTATGTCCGGCGTCGGACAGAAGGGCAAGGCTGTGGGCTGTGACGCCCGCACCGAATTCAATGACGACGAATAGAATGGTGGCGACGGTGGAGAAGATCAGAACCTTACCGGTGCCGTGGTGATGGTGGTGATGATGTGGTGGATGCACAGTGACTACTACTAGACTATCGCACAAGTGAAAAGCCCCGGTAACCTTGTTAAGGGCCGGGGCTTTCAAATTTAATCGGGCGACTTCCTACTCTCCCACACACTTGCGCGTGCAGTACCATCGGGGCTGAAGGGCTTAACTACCGTGTTCGGGATGGGAACGGGTGGAACCCCCTCGCTATTATCACCCAAAGTCGTTTGGACTCAAACTACAGTCCGAAAACTTAGGATCTATTGAATATTCTGACGGGCACTACCCTTATCGCCTATGTTACTCTATCATTTTGTTGCGCGCTTACTTTAGAAATTTACTCTGTGTACTACAGTAAATTTTATGGTCAAGCCGAACGGGCTATTAGTAACGGTCAGCTCAACGTATTGCTACGCTTACACATCCGTCCTATCAACGTCGTAGTCTACGACGGCCCTACATAGCTTTCGCTTGGGAAATCTCATCTTGAGGAAGGTTTCGCGCTTATATGCATTCAGCGCTTATCCTAACCGAACTTCGCTACCCAACTGTGCCACTGGTGTGACAATTGGATCACAAGAGGTTCGTTCATCCCGGTCCTCT
>JANYCV010000295.1 GCA_025360145.1 Acidobacteriaceae bacterium | reverse complement strand
GCGGCTTCCAACTGCAGCGCTCGATTCTGTCCTGATGGGGCTTCGACTCCTCTTTGAGGGCAATTGAAGGCGCCTACCGAACTGTGTACGACGCGGTATATCTGGATCTAGCTCTTCGTGAAGGTGTGGCCCTTGCCAGCCCGGACGATGCTTTCTGCAAGGCGGATCGCAGGGAGGAGTTTCCCTCTTCAAAGTTTTTCAGGGAACCTGAATCCAACACGGCAAGCCCAGGGCCTTGAGCTCGCCGTTCATCTGCCCGCGCTTTCATAGATGGCAACACACTTTATCGGCATTGCCGAGACGAACCTTCCGCAACTCGGACACAACATGGGTATCCAGAAGGAACATCAGGAAAGGTCCGCCGGCTGAGCCAAGTCGCGCAAATGCGGGATTTCCAGTTCAACTCCTTCGATACCCGGCATCATCAGCAGATCGGCAATCTTCTGATGGCCGCCAGTCAGCCGCTGGTACTCTTCAATGCTCAGCAGCACATGCGCCGGCTTGCCGCAATCCGTGATAAACACCGGGCCGTCGTTTGCGGCTTTCTTAGCCCGGCTGGCATCCTGATCAAACTCACGGCTGGACAAGGTTGTGATGGCCATGGCCCAAACCTCCAATTTGATGCTAAATTGCAGAAAGGTAGAAATACTTCTAGTAAGAGAGCTATAACATGAGTCTCAATATCAAAGATCCGGAAGCATACCGCTTGGCGGCGGCCATTTCTCAGGCAACAGGGGAAACCATGACCCGTATTGTCACCGAGGCATTGCGGGAACGCTACCAGCGTCTTCAAAACCAGCGAGGGAAAGCCACGGTTGAGGAACTGCTCGCCATCGCGAAGCGGTCCTCTGCCCTCATCAAAGGCCCTTATCTCGATCACGCTGAATTTCTGTATGACGAACATGGTCTCCCAAAATGATTCTGGACACTTCCGCTCTTGCTGCCATCTTCTTTGGGGAGCCCGAAGCCGCCCGCTTTACCCAGCTCATTCATGACGCGGATCGCTGCCTGATCAGTGTTGCCAACTTCGTCGAACTCTGCATGGTGATTGAAAGTCAGATCGGGCCGGATGCCAGCCGCCAATGCGATGTGTTTTTCCGCCGGGCGGGCATCCTCATCGAACCGCTCACCGTCGAGCACGGACACCTTGCGCGTCAAGCCTTTCTGGATTTCGGCAAAGGCCGCCATCCGGCCAGTCTGAACTTCGGCGATTGCTTTGCCTATGCGCTGGCAAAAGCCACGGGGGATGCTTTGTTATACAAGGGGCAAGATTTCAGTAAGACGGATATGAAAGCGGCGGCTTAAACCTCCGCCAAGCCGTTCCCAACTTTCTTCACTTATTTTTCCACCCGCAACTAACAGAAACTAAAGTCAATCCAGGAACCACCCCAAACCCGGCAAATCCACCCGCCAGCTACACTAACCCCAGAAGTAAAGGCTGCGTAAAGCGGCCCGCTCCGGGGATTGGCTCTGTTTCGCAAAATCCCCGCAGGCAGTAGGGGACATCCTCGCGAGAGGCTCTGCACCCAAGATCTCAGACAACTGAATACACGCGAGGGTTTTTGCACGAACAAACCCATTCCAGCAAGATTGGCTTTGTTTCGCAAAAACGCAAAACGGCATTCCGGGAGCGGTGTCAACCCGCTCCCGGAATTGGCTCTGTTTCGTAAAATGCCACCTGCCATCCAAGAGACAACAGCAATTTTGCTCAAACAAACCCAAATTCCCCCTCACGCTTCCCAGGGGTTAAGAATGGAAACGCCGGTCGGCTCGAAATCGGCTACGTTCCGGGTTACCACCGTCATGCCATGCACCAGCGCCGTGCCCGCTATTAGTCCGTCTCGTACCGGGCGGGGGTTAGGCACATGAAGTCTCGCGCTACGCTGCGCCACGGCCGTATCGACGGCCAACACACGGCCAGAGAAGGCCGGCAGAACGTGACTGTTAAGCCAAGCCCGGAACACTGCGCCTTGCGCCGGGTCTCGCCGCTCCGCGAGCAGTATTCCTATTTCCAACTCCTGGATCGTGATCGCGGACAGAAAGAGGTCGGCGGCGTCCACGCTGTCGGCCCATCTCGCAACATGTTTGTCGGCATTGCCGAGACGAACCTTCCGCAACTCGGACACAACATTGGTATCCAGAAGGAACATCAGGAAAGGTCCGCCGGCTGAGCCAGGTCGCGCAAATGTGGGATTTCCAAGTCAATCTCTTCGATACCCGGCATCGCCAGCAGATCGGCAATCTTCTGATGGCCGCCAGTCAGCCGCTGGTACTCTTTGATGCTCAGCAGCACATGCGCCGGCTTGCCGCGATCCGTGATAAACACCGGGCCGTCGTTTGCGGCTTTCTTAGCCCGGCTGGCATCCTGATTAAACTCACGGCTGGACAAAGTTGTAATAGCCATGCCAGAACCCTCCAAGTCTATATGTAGACATGTTACTACATTCTCTAAACACACACAACTCGTCTAAGATTGGCTCTGTTTCGCAAAATCCCCACCCCACCCAAATGCTAAACTGTCCCCAGCCTACCCCCACCATGAAAACCACACGAAGAGATTTCGTCCGTCACTCCGCTATCCTCGCCGCGGCCGCCGCCTCCCCGTTCCCCGCCCAAGCCCAAACCCGCGAATCCGACTGGTATGACCGTCCCATGCGCTGGGCCCAAGTCGCCTTCGTCGAAGACGACCCCGGCAACTACAACCCCCAATTCTGGTTCGACTATTTCAAGCGCACCCACTGCGACGCGGCCTGTCTCAGCGCCGGCGGCTGCGTGGCCTTCTACCCCACCAAGATCCCGCTGCACTACCGCAGCAAGTTCCTCGGCAACACCGATGCCTTCGGCGAAATGACCGCCGGCTGCCGCAAGCTCGGCATGAACGTCATCGCCCGAACCGACCCGCACGCCGCTCACCAGGACGTCTACGACGCGCACCCCGATTGGATCGCGGTGGATGCCCAAGGCAAAAAGCGCCGTCACTGGGCCATGCCGGAACTTTGGGTCACCTGCGCCCTGGGCCCCTACAACTTCGACTTCATGACCCAAGTCACGCGCGAAATCGTAACCATGTATAAGGTGGACGGAGTGTTCAGCAATCGCTGGCACGGCTCCGGCATGTGTTACTGCGAGCACTGCCAGAAGAACTTCCGCGACTTCTCCGGCCTCGCCCTGCCGCGCACCAAAAATCCGCAAGACCCCGCGGCGCGCCAATACAGCATCTGGTATCAAAAGCGGCTCTTCGATCTATGGACCTTATGGGATGCCGAAATCAAGGCCATCAATCCCCAGGCCAGCTTCATCGCCAACTCCGGCGGCGGCGCGCTGAGTGAGCTCGATATGAAGACCATCGGGGAGCGCGCCCCCACCCTGTTCGCCGACCGGCAAGCCCGCCGCGGCCTGATGCCGCCCTGGGCCAATGGCAAAAATGGGAAGGAGTTCCGCGCCACCATGGGCCGCAAGCCCGTCGGCGGCATCTTCAGCGTGGGCCTCGAAGAGCCGGAGCGATGGAAAGATTCCGTGCAAAGCGGCGACGAGATACGGCTCTGGGTGGCCGATGGAATCGCCCAGGGCTTGCGGCCGTGGTTTACGAAATTCAACGCCAAACCGATTGACGGCCGCTGGCTGCCCGTCGTCGAAGATCTCTATTCGTGGCACTACAAGAACGAGAAGTATCTGCGGAACGAGAAGTCGCTGGCCCGCGTGGCGATGGTCTATTCGCAGCAGACAGCCACTTACTACGGCGGCGAGCAGGCGCGGCAGAAAGTGGAAGACCCCGCCCTCGGTTTCTATCAGGCCTTAATCGAAGCGCGCATTCCGTTTGAGATGGTTCACGACAAGCTGCTGGATGCGGCGCACGTGGACCAGTACCGCACTCTCATCCTTCCGAACATCGCCGCGCTCTCCACGGCGCAGTGCGATCAGCTCCGCCAGTTCGTCGAGCGCGGCGGCAGCCTCATCGCCACCCATGAAACCTCTCTCTACGACGAGTGGGGTGTGCGGCGCAATGACTTCGGCCTAGCCCAACTATTCGGTGCTTCCTTCGATGGCGGCATAGATCGCGGCATCGAAGGGCCGATGCAGAACTCATATCTGAACATCGAGAAGGACCCCGCCACCGGCCAGTTCCATCCTCTGTTACGTGGCCTCGAAGACGCCAAGCGGCTGATCAACGGCGTACACCGGGTAAAGATGAAACCCTCCCCCGGCTATACGCCCTTGACGCTGGTTCCTTCCTATCCGGATCTTCCAATGGAAGAAGTCTACGCCCGCGTGAAGCATACCGACATCCCCGGAGTCTACTTGCGCGATGTGGGCCGCGGCCGCGTGATCTATTTCCCGTGGGACGTGGACCGCACCTTCTGGGAAGTGCTGGACGTCAATCATGCCCGCCTGTTGAAGAACGCGGTCTTGTGGGCAACCAATGAAGAGGCCCCGCTCGAAGTAACCGGCGCCGGCGTTTTCGATATATCGATCTGGATGCAGAAGAGCTCCATGGCCGTTCACCTGGTGAATCTGACCAATCCCATGATGATGAAAGGTCCGATTCGCGAGATCATTCCCTCCCCGCCGCAGCATGTAAAAATCCGCATACCGCAGGGAAGGAAAGTGACCGCGGTGCGCTTGCTGGTGAGCGGCGGAAAAGCCTCGTTCCGCAATTCGAACAACGTGCTGGAATTAACGATTCCCTCTATCGGGTTGCACGAAGTGATCGCGGTTGATATTTAGTACAGTTATTCGCCTTTCGAGATCCATCCCATAAGCATGAGGTCTTGGATGGCATATTTGGAACCCACGGCCGCCCCGGCACGGGATCGTGACGATTACCGCCAGAACGACTGGCACCGCTACTGAAGTGAGTCCGGTGCGAGGTACATGCTATCCTTTAGCGCCGGATTCCCACTCTAGTGCCGCTGTCTCGTTCCCGGGACGTCATTGTCTGTACCAGAAAAATGGAAGTACAAGCAGCTACCGTAGCCCAACAGAACAGCGCGAGCACGTTGCCCCATCCGCTCCATCCGTGCATCTTGAACGAGTCGGCGTAGTACCAAGTGCCCTCGGACCAGTAGTTATAAACCGCCGCCAGGAAGGCTCCTCCGAAGACGGCAAATGCAATTTGCGCCGGTGGATACATCGCAATCGAGAACGGTACTAGCCACGAGAGGTACTGGACTCCGAATCCCGGAGATATGGAAAGGAACCAGAACATGGAAACCGCCACGGCTTCAAACAAGGACACACGATAGCGCCGAAGCAGAAAAGCCAGCAGGACCAAAGACGGCATGAAAGAAAATCGAAGTATTGCCGCAGTTCCAGGTAGGAATATGTTGTGGCGAGTTATGTTATCAAACCCGCTTGCGATCCTGGTTAGGCCCCAAATGCCTATCAAACTGCGGTACCCAAACACGTTGCCCAAAATCGCACGGGTCTCTTGGAATATCAGCGGGCTTGAGGCAATGACGAATATTGCTGCTGCCCCGGCCAGGAATCGCACACGGCGCTCCGTAGTTCCCGCCCAGAGCACAAAGACGGGTAATAGTATGACCGGCACCACCTTGATGTTCATCGCCATTCCAAATGCCAGACCGCTCCAAAGTATAGAGCGCTTTTCGTCCATCAGATAGATAGCCAGAACCACAAGACACACCATGACGGGATCGGTATTCCCATGGAATCCACTCACCAGGATCGCCACGGGCGAGAACGCAACCAGCAGGAAAATGGGGATTGTAGGTTTTGCTATTCTAGCGGCTAAGATCAGCGTAAAGGCGTCCGCGATAATGCCTGGCAGACGTAGAACAACCTCGAATCGCAACCCTGTCACCTGGGTTAACCACGTCAAGGCGCTAAGCGCGCGCACCATGAAAGGGGGATGATTAAATAATTGATCGTGGCGATAGAGCCATGCGCCACCGCTTTCGTGAATTGAATCTGCAAAGCGCTTCCACGTGACGACATCGTTCGTGCCAAACGTCGAGAATGCTATCGCCAGCTTTAGTAGAGTAGTCAGGCCGACAGCCCAAAACAGGACGCCTTTCATGCGGAGCAGTTGTGCCCGGCGCGATTGTCAATGGCTTGAAGGCAGCTCATTCGATGGGGATGTTTCAGCTTAGCGCAATCTGGCTGTGCCAGTGAGATCATCACGATGCGCTTTTGGCTTTCGGTTAGAGATATGGATTCCCGCCGCCGTCCTGCACGAGTTGGAGAA
The DNA here is from genome assembly GCA_025360145.1 of Acidobacteriaceae bacterium. Lineage (GTDB taxonomy): Bacteria > Acidobacteriota > Terriglobia > Bryobacterales > Bryobacteraceae > JANXXV01. Next base: position 3,224 of record JANYCV010000295.1, on the reverse strand, counting down.
CCACCCCGGCCCGGTTGCCGTTGCTGCGATCCAGGCCAACCTGATTCTCCTTGATGAACAGGAAGGACGCCAGTACGCCGCCCAGGCCGGAAATTGAATTACTCCGAAGCAAGGCACGGTTTTTCATTACTCTATCCCTTGAAGCCAAAGTGCTTGCATCTGCGGGCGAGTAGGCGGGCAGAGGCATCAGGCGATTAATCAAACTGGAGGATGCACGAGTATGATGGCTTTACTTGAGCTTTATGCACAATTCCGAGACACTTCCCCCAGAAGGCTGTCAGCTTACCGCTTACCGCCTTCATGAACACGATACATTTCTGAAGATTGTTCCCGCTCCGGCCGATCGCTTCTGGATGGATTTCACCACGCATGGCTGGGCGAACCGGTGCTTACCGCTGCGCATTGCCAACCAGGCAGGCTGGCATGTTTTGAACAACAGCAAGTTTGAAGTGGAATGGAATGGCAAACCCGATGTAAACGCGGTGACCATCAATTTCCTGGATGGGCGCCCGTCGCGTTTTGTGAAGAGCAACTTCGGCTTCGGCATTCTCACCTGGTATCTGCCGTATCTGTTCCGCACCTCGCCGGGTTACAACCTGCTGGTACGGGGCCCGGCCAATTTACCTAAAGATGGCATCTCCGCCATTGAAGGGTTGGTGGAAACCGACTGGGTGGAAGGAACCTTCAGCGTCAATTGGAAGATCACGCGGCCGTTCATGAAGATCCGTTTCGAGGTCGACGATCCCATCTGCATGCTGGTGCCGCAGCGCCGCGTGGAACTGGAGGCCGCCGAGCCGGCGATCCGCAACCTGGAGTCCAACCCGGAACTGCTGCATGGGTACAAAGAATGGATAGCCAGCCGACGGGCATTTGTCGCTCAGGTGAGCGCGAATCCGCCGAAGAAGGACGAGTCCCTGCCGTGGCAAGGCCACTACACGCGGGGAACGCACGTGTCCGGGGAGGCCGCTCCCAAGCATCAAAACAAGCTGCAATTACGGCCTTTTCAGGAGATGGAAGCACCGTTAAGAGCGCCGGGGTCGCTTACTCCGATTACCCCCGTGGTGCAGAGCGCACCGTCTACCTGGGACAAAGTGAAGCGGCTACTTCACCGCTAACCGCGATCTCGACACCGCGAAAATCACCAGCCCCAACGCAGCCGCAATCGCCGTATCTCTCGCCTCGCGCCAAGTGCTGTTTGACAGCAGCCAGCAGGCCAGAAGAATGGCCGCGGCCGCAATCGCCACACCGCCCTTAACGTGAAGCACGGCCGCCCGCACTCCGGCTTTCCGGCGCAGCACGGGAAGCGCGGCGCAGGTGGTCATATAAGTGGTGAGCCTCGCCAGAGTGCTGATCGTCAGCGCATAAATAAACGTGCCGGAAAGCGCCAAGGCCAGCATCACGGCGCCGGTGAACAGAATGGCATAATGCGGCGTATGGAAACGCGCGTGCGTCTTCGCAAAGACGCGCGGCACCTCCCCGCGCTCGCCCATTGCGAACGGAATACGCGAGGCCGCGAGCAGCGTGATGTGCAGGTTGCCGGCAATCGAAATCACAATCCCCGCGGAAATAATGGAGGCCCCGGCGCGGCCCAGAAAGCGGCTGGCGGCATCGGCCAGCGGACGCTGCGAGGCGGCCAGTTCGGGCAGCGTTCCGATGCACACAATCTGAATCAACAGGTAAATCGTGGAAATCAAAGCCATCGCGGTCAACAGCGCGATGGGTATATTTCGCTGCGGATCGCGAACCTCTCCGCTGGGAATCACCGCGATTTCAAAGCCGGTGAACGCGTAAACCAGCAGCAGCACGGAGGTGGAGAACGGCGCATAAGCCGGCGCAACGGCGAACGCGAAACGGCCCCAGTCGGTAAACCACAACCCGGCTGCGAGGAACAGCGCAATGGGAATCAGCTTGCCCGCAGTGAACAGATTGCTCACCCGCGTGGCATTGCGGACGCCAACCAGGTTGACGGCGATCAACGCGGCCGCCACCACGCAGAGGAACACATTCCGCCCCGTGCCGGTGGCGATCACCGGCCAGAAGTAAGCCGCGTAGCCCACCAGCAGATTGGAGTTCGCCGCAAAAGCACTCACCCGCGCCAGCCACATCAGCCAGCCGGTTTCAAATCCCACCACCGGCCCGAACGCTTCCCGCGCATATAAATAGGGGCCGCCCGTCTCAGTGAACCGGCTTCCCACTTCGGCAAAGCAAATCACGATCAGCGACGCGAACACGGCGCAGACCAGGAACGCGAGGAGGCTGAAATCGCCAACCAGGCCAAACACTCTGGCGGGCAATCCGAAGATGCCGGCGCCGATGACGGAATTGATGGTGACCGCAACCAGATCCAATCTGCCGATGGATCTGACCAGGCCGGTTTGTACGCTCTTCGCCATTGAGGCTCTGATCGTAGCAGACGCGTTTATTTAGCGAGTACGGAGGGCGATCCCTACTGGGATTCCGGGCAAGCACGTGGCCGTGCCCATTGAAGCACTATCCAAGGCACTTACTATTACCGCGGGCTGCAACTGTCTGATTGCGCGTGTGAATCACCAACTAGTTTAATCTAGTTGAAGAGGCACACATGGAAACGATAGGCTCATTTGAAGCTAAAACTCATCTGGCAACTCTGCTTGACCGGGTAGCGAAAGGCGAGAAGATTACGATCACAAGACATGGCATCCCCGCCGCCGTTCTGTGTCCTGTTGCAGAGACGGAAGTAAAGCTGTCTCACAAGGAAATTGTGGAGGGAATGCGGGCATTGCGCAAGCGGGTGAAACCCGGCAAGATGAGTGTCCGCGACATGGTCAATGAGGGACGGCGCTTTTGACCGGGGTTGTAGTGGATGCCTCCACGGCGCTGGCCTGGTGCTTCCCGGATGAAACCAGTGATTATGCGGACGGCGTTCTGGTGTCATTGGAAAGGAAGACGATACTGGTTCCAGCCGTGTGGAGCCTCGAAATCGCAAATGCGCTTTTGGTTGGTGAACGAAAGAAACGTCTGAAGCAACCGGACATCCGCCGCTTCACTGAGTTACTGAAAAGTCTTTCTCTTGTGCAGGACGTGCAGCCGGTGAGTGAGCATGTGGGTAATGTTCTCCCTCTCGCGCACAAATACAGCCTTTCGGCGTACGATGCCGCCTATCTCGAACTCTCAATCCGCCAAGGAGCGCCCCTCGCCACGCTTGACGTCAAATTGCAGAAGGCGGCGAGGCAGGCGGGTATCAC
>JANYCV010000005.1 GCA_025360145.1 Acidobacteriaceae bacterium | reverse complement strand
AGCTATCGGCCGCCACGGCGCGGACCTGGTGCCGGATGGCAAAACTGTCCTCACGCACTGCAATGCCGGTGCGCTGGCAACGGCCGGGTACGGCACCGCCCTCGGTGTGATCCGCGCCGCCATCAGCGCCGGAAAGAAGATTGATGTATTCGCGGATGAAACGCGCCCGTTTCTTCAGGGTTCGCGGCTCACCGTCTGGGAGCTCGATCAGGACGGCATTCCAGTCACGCTGATTACCGACAATATGGCCGGCCATTTTCTGAAGTCCGGGCGAATCGGCTGCGTGGTGGTAGGCGCTGACCGCATCGCCTCCAATGGCGACGTGGCGAACAAAATCGGCACCTATTCGGTTGCGGTTCTGGCCAGGGAGAACAACGTTCCCTTCTACGTGGCCGCGCCGATTTCTACCCTCGACCTTACGCTGGAATCGGGAGACGAGATCCCCATCGAACAGCGCGCCGCGCACGAAGTCACTCATATATTCGGCGTGCCTGTTGCGCCGGAAGGAATCGCCGTGGAGAACCCTGCGTTTGACGTTACCCCAAACCGTTACGTCACCGGAATCATCACCGAAAGAGGCGTGGCGCGCGCGCCTTATACCGAATCGTTAAACGCTCTAGTGAACCCGAAGGAGTCTTTATGAAGTGGATGTTATTGCTAACCTCTGTCTGTTTGATGAATGCGCAGACCCCTCGGCGCGCACCCGGTTTTTCTCTTCCGGATCTCAAGCTGCAGCAGCACGATCTAATGGACTATCGCGGTCAGGTGGTCTTGATCGATTTCATCCAGACCAGTTGCCCGGCGTGCCGGCAACTCTCGACGGCGCTGGAAGAGGTGAAAGCGAAATTCGGCGATAAGGTGGCCATTGTCACCGTGGTGAATCCACCGGACAACCAAACCACGGTGGCCCGCTACATCGGCGCCTATAACGTCACGTCGCCAATCGTGTTCGACTGCGGCCAGGTAACAGCGTCCTATGTGAAAATACTTCCCGACAATCCCGTCGTTCGTTTCCCGCAGTTGTTCGTGGTGGATCGCGAAGGCATGATCCGCGCGCAGGCGGGCGCTGACGGCAATCCGGTCGAAATGGAAAGCAAGGCGCTGATTGCGCAAGTGGAGCAGTTGTTGTTGCAATCCACGCCTAAACCCAAGGCGAAGTGATGCGCCGCTCGCGGACCAGCAGCACTTTTACAACGACGCCGCCGACACTACGCCGAAAGGCCGGCTGCACTTCGAGTTCTTCAACGGGTTCGACGCCCTGCAGCACGACTCTATCCCGGCATCCGGCTGAACAACACCAACAGGAAGTTGAATTTCGGTGTGACGGACACCCCGGACCTGGACAATCCATATCTCGCGATCGTTCGTTCCAAGCTGACGGAGCCGCGCAACTTGTCGGCGATACCAACCCTGGCCTGAAGTGGAAGTTTCACAAGGAGTTTCCCGATTCTCGCCTCCTCGCCTTCAGTGCTACGTTTTATTGCGAATTTCCGACCGGCGGCACCAGCCGGCAATTAAGTTCGGGGGTGGTGGATTATTGGCTCAAGGGCATTGTCCAGAAGAACACCATCAGCCCGGACGAAGATCACCGGCAACAACAGCGCGGGCGAGTGTACGCCGAGGGAAGCCGGTGGTTCGAAAATTCACGGAGCGCCTGGGCACGGAACGGCAGCAGCCAGGTGCAATTTCTGGGGGGGCGGCAGCCACGAACTGCGGAAGGGCTTGGCCTTCGATTTCGGTGTATAGGGTGGCAGATGCGGTGCAAGTCCTATCGTGGGGGCACAAATCGGCATCTCCGTCGGGTTTTCCGCTTTCGCCAGTTCCAGCGCTGGTTCCAGATAGTTTTCAAAGCGCGCGAGCGCGGAGAGTTGATACGCTAGTGGAATGCGCGCCGCGCTAATAGGCTTGTTATTCGCAGCTTTCGTGTGCCCGGCATCGCCGGGTGAACTCAACATCGCTGCCCGTGCAGGCGATCTGGAACGAGTAAAGGCCCTGCTTGCCGCCGGCGCATCCGTTGCCGAACGCGATTCCCTCGGCGGCACGCCACTCCACGATGCGGCTTGGGGCGGCGATCTAGCCATCGTCCGGTACTTGCTGGATAAAGGCGCCGATCCGAACGCGCGGCACCTGGAATCCGGCTCCACTCCGCTTGACTACGCAGTGATCACCAACCATCGTGACGTCGTGGAGATGTTCCTGCAGCGCGGCTCAAAACCCGGACCGGCTGCGCTTCACCTGGCCGCCAATCGGGGATACGGTGAGGTGGTACGGATACTCATCGCAAAGGGCGCCGATGTGAATGCCCGGGATTCGTCCGGTTCCACTCCGCTGGACGAGGCGGCGTGGAAAGGCCAGCTGCAGGTTGTGTCGATTCTGCTGGAACACGGGGCGAACGCGAATGTTCACAATCCGGATACCGGAGTAACGCCGCTGCACGAATCCGCCGTGAAGGGCCACTGTGAAATAGCGGCCCTGCTGATGGAGCACGGCGCGGATGTGACTGCCCGGGATAACAACGGATCTACCGCGCTGGACGAAGCTCTTCGCTACCGCCACGGACCCGTGGTGAGCCTGCTGCTGGAAAAGTCGAAGCTGGCTACCGGCCACGCGCCCGTCCTCCGGCAACTCCTGGATGCCGTAATGCGCGGGCAGACCGACATGGTCACGCTGCTTCTCGAAAAAGGCGCCGATGCCAACGCAGCTACTCCGAACGGATCCACTCTGCTGCACGACGCCGCGCTCAAAGGATATCGGGATATCGTAGCCGCGCTACTTGCCTGCGGGGCGAGGGTAAATTCCAGAAACGCCACGGGCGGCACCGCCTTGCATGACGCGGCGCTGGCGGGAAGCCGGCCGGTGGTGACGCTGCTACTCGAACGCGGCGCGGATGTGAACGCAATCGATGTCGAGACGGGAGCAACGCCATTGCACCATGCGGCTTCCTGGGGCCGGACCGAAGTCCTCACGGTCCTGATGGAACACGGAGCGGAATTGAACCTCAAGAATAAGGCCGGTCAGACTCCGCTGCGCGCCGCAGTGGTAAATGAGCAAATGGAGACAGCCGGGTTGCTGCGTAGCCGGGGCGCTAAGGAATGAGTGTGGACCCGGCACGACGCACCGGTTCCGCGTCGATTTTGAATGAACAGCTCGGAGACCACCTGGAGCGTCTCTCCGCTGTGCTTCAGCCATTTATCGACCAGATCGACAAGAAATTTGTCCGCCGCCTGCGCGATCTCGGCTATCCTAAGCCCCAAATCCAAGGATTGTCTCTCATTACCTCCGGCGCGGCGGCGCGAACGTTCCAGGCTGGCGAGCGGGGTCTGCAATTCTTTGAATCGGTTAGCCGAGCCGGAAAGTGGCTGGCAAAGCTGAATCTGCCGCCGTCGGAAGTGATGAGAGCATTGCAGGAGTACGATTACCTGCTGCAGCCGCACCTGGAATCGCTCTCGGGCGAGGCGCTCGCCGGCTTTCGTTGGGTGCGCGAACAGATGCAGTTCTGCGTCATACTGGCGCTGAATGAGGCGTATTATCATGTGCGCGAGGCGGAAACGCTGGCGCTTCATCGGATCTTCCGCATTGAGCTGGAAGCGCAGAATATCGACGTGCTGTTCCGCCGTTTTCTGGAAGCGGTAACCGGTGTTTGCCAAGCCGATGCGGGCCATCTGTTCCTGCTGGAGAAAGATTCCGCCATCTGGCAGCTAATCGCCAGTACGGCCACGGGAGTTTCCGAAGAGGCTGTGCGGACCGTGCCGAATTCCGCGATGCTCTTGCGCCACCTCTCCGAGCCTCGAACCATCACCAAGGCCCACCATGCCAAATTTCTGCTCGACCCAGGCTGGCGGACCCGGTATGCCTGCTTTTGGTCATTCCCTTTGATGGAGAAGGGAAAGCTGGCGGGCGTGATGCAGTTTGGTTTTCACATGCATACAGACTGGCTGCCTCGAGACCAGGATCTGCTCTCGGCGGCGGCGGAGCGGTGCCTGATGGCCGCTCAAAAGATGCGCCTGGTAGAGGATCTCGCTTTTCGGGAACAGCAGATCCGCAACTTAGCCGAACACATGCTCCAGGTGGAAGAGATGGAGAGGCGGCGCATCAGCCGCGAGCTGCACGACGAAGCTGGTCAATCGCTGGTCTGTATCCGGCTCATGATCGAGATGATCGAAATGTCCCTGCCGCCCTCCGCCGATGAGTGGAGAATTAAACTGGCGGAAGTCCGCGATCTGACCGAAAAGACTATTTTGGAGATGAGGCGGCTGATCGCAGACCTTAGTCCGGTCATTCTGGAACAGTTCGGCCTGGAATCCGCTCTGCGCCAGTTGATGAAGCGCTTTGAAGCCAGCTTCAAGTGTCGGGCGCATCTGGATGTCGTCGAGATTGCTGGGCTTCCTCCGAAGCTGGAAATGGTGGCCTATCGGATTATTCAGGAGTGCTGCAACAACATCAGTAAACATTCCCGGGCTTCTAATGTAAACATTTCGGTGTCTTCAGCCGATGAAATACTAAGCCTACAGGTGTTAGACGATGGAGTCGGGTTTGAGGTGGAAGCAGCTCTGGCGAAGAAAGACTCATTCGGCCTCGCGGGAATCCGTGAGAGAGTTGCTCTCTTGGGTGGTAAATTCCATTTGCGTAGCCGCTATCTGCCCGGCAGGAAGAGAGTTGGGGCCGGCGCGAGGGGAACGGAAGTAGTGGTTCAGTTGCCAATTCGCCTTGACCGAAATTGGTAAACTAAGGACTATAGTAATATAGTACGAAATAGCTAAGGGTACGCCCTGGCAGGAGAGCGCTGGCGCAACATATGTCTAAGATTCGGATCATGTTGGCGGACGACCACACACTGTTCCGCCAGGGAATCAGAACCCTGCTTTCAGTAGAAACCGATATGGAAGTCGTCGGCGAGGCCGCCAACGGAGGCGATGCCGTGGATAAGTGCGGTGAAACTCGTCCTGACGTGGTCCTGATGGACATCGGCATGCCCGGCTTAAGTAGTTTTGAAGCGACCCGCCAGATCAAGAAGAACCGTCCGGAAACTAAGGTTTTGTTCCTGACGATGTACGACGATGAAGACTACTTAGTGGAAGGCATGGAAGTAGGTGCCAGCGGCTATGTACTGAAAGATAGCCCGGCAGCCCAACTGGTCGCTGCGGTTCGCGACATCTGGCGTGGTGGAAGTTACCTTAGCCCGCGCATGCTTTCGCAACTGGTGGACGATTTCCGCTCCCGCATTAAATCCGCTAACCGGCTGCCTCGTTTTGCCACGCTCACCACCCGTGAGCGTGAAGTGCTCAAGATGCTGGCTGAAGGTAATTCGGTAAAGGAAATCGCTTGCGATCTGACCTTGAGCGTCAAGACCATTGAGGCGCACAAGTTCAATCTCATGCGCAAGCTGGATATTCACAACAAGGCGCAACTGGTGCAGTACGCCATCCAGAAGAAGATCATCAAAATCCCGAATCTGGTTTAGGCTATCTTTGGTGTAGTGTATCTTTAGTGGAACCTACCCGTGGAACCTACCCGTCGAACATTTTTAACCGCGCTCTCCGCCGCGCCCTTTCTTCAGGCAGCCGGCAGGCGCATCCGTCTGGGTGGGCCGATTTTTCTCGAATCGGAAGACCCTGAAGAACTCGCCCGCGAACACCGAAGAGTGGGCCACAGTGCCGCCACGTGTCCAAAAGCCACCGCGGACGACAATGATCGTGTGCGTGCCATCGTGAAGGCGTTCGCCGGCCAGGACGTTGTGATTGCGGAAGTGGGCGCGTGGGTGAACATGCTGGACCCCGATTCCGAAAAACGGCGGACCAACCTGAAGTACGTTACAGACCGGCTGGCTTTGGCCGAAGCAGTCGCTGCCCGTTGTTGCGTGGATATAGCAGGATCTTACAATCCAACCACCTGGTATGGGTTGCATCCGAAAAACTACAGTCAGGATGCCTTCGACGCCACGGTAGAGAACTGCCGCAAGGTGATTGACGCAATCAAACCCACGCGGACGAAATTCAGTATCGAGATGCAAGTCGGGCTGCAACCGCGCGGACTTGACGGCTATCTCCAGCTCATCAAAGCGGTAGATCGCACGGCATTCGGCGTTCACTTGGATATCTGCAATGGGATCGATTCACCGGACAGGTTTTACAACAATGCGGCTTATATCCGGGAATGCTTCCGGAAGCTCGGACCGTGGGTGCTTTCCTGTCACGCCAAAGACTTGGCCTGGGTGGCGGACGGGTACAACCTGCACTTCGCCGAAGTCGTCCCAGGGCGAGGAGAAGTGGACTACCGGGCCTACCTGAGCGAGCTGTCGAAAATGCCGGTTGAAACCCCTTTGCTTCTGGAGCATCTTAAAGATGCCGATCAATACGAAGAAGGCAAACGGCATATCCTGAAAGTAGGCGCCGGACTGGGCCTCGCCTTCGCCTGACAGTCACCCGGCATTCGGATGAATCTATGAAAAAGTTTCTGATCGGTCTCGTCGCCGGCCTGCTGTTGGCTGGTCTAACGGTTTTGATTTTAGTGTTCTCGGTTGCCCGGTTTGGAGATCGACCACCGGCTGTTTCCGATGGATCCACGCTCGTCATCAAGTTGCGCGGCGCGATTCCGGAGAAACCCGGGATCGAAATTCCGATCCCGTTCTTTTCCGAACCTACACGGGTTACTGTGCGTGACGTCTGGTCGATTCTTCGGAATGCCGCTGCCGATTCGCGGATCAAGGCCGTCGTCCTGATACCCGAAGGCGTCGATGCCGGCTGGGGCAAGCTGCAGGAACTCCACGGTGACTTGCTGCAATTCAAAAAATCCGGCAAGCCCCTCATCGCCTATCTCAAGTACCCGAAGACCCGCGAATACTATCTGTCCACCGCGGCCGATCGAGTCTACATGGCGCCGGAGGACATGTTGGATATGAAAGGGCTGCGCGCCGAGTTGACTTTCTTCAAGGGCACGCTGGATAAGCTCGGCGTGAACGTCGAGGTCTATCACGTCGGGAAGTATAAAGACTTCGGCGATATGTTCACCCAAACATCCGCCAGTCCGGCTACCCGCGAGGTGATGGAGTCCATTCTCGATACCCTTTACAGCCATTTGATTGAAACCTTCGCGGCCGCGCGCAAGCAGACTCCCGAACAAATGCGCGCCGTTCTAGATGATGGCCCCTATACCGCCAAACAAGCGTTGAAGCACGGACTGGTGGATGCGCTGCTGTTCGAAGACGAAATGTACGGCGAGATGAAAGAGCGGCTTAAGCAGAAGGAGCTGAGAAAGTTGTCGCACTACGACTACGCGAAGATCTCCGGCGGTTCCCTTGGCGTGGAAGGCAAGAAAAAGATTGCGCTTCTCGTCGGCGACGGAACCATCAGCCGCGGGGAAGAAAGCGGCGGCATCGGCACCGAGGAAGGGTTTGTCTCCGGACCTTTCATCAAGCTGCTGCGCAAGGTAGGCAACGACCCGGACATTCAGGGCGTGATCCTGCGCATAGATTCACCCGGCGGTGACGCCATCGCCTCCGATGAGATGCTCCGTGAGGTGAAACTGCTGAGCAAGAAAAAGCCGCTGGTCGTTTCCATGTCGGATCTGGCTGCGTCCGGCGGGTACTATGTGGCCATGACCGGCGACCCCATCATCGCCTATCCCAACACCTATACCGGTTCCATCGGGATCGTTTACGGGAAGCTGAACCTTCGCGGCCTCTACGACAAGCTGGGGGTCTCAAAGGAGATCCTCACGCGCGGAAAGAACGCCGACCTTGACTCCGACTACCATCCGTTGACCGACGCCGGTAAGCTGAAGCTCCGCGAGTCCTTGGACGAGTTCTACCAGGGTTTCGTCTCCAAGGCCGCGGAAGCGCGCAAGAAGAAGTACAACGAGCTGGAACCCCTCGCGCAAGGGCGCGTTTGGCTGGGATCGCAGGCGAAGAGCAATGGCCTGATCGACGAGCTCGGCGGCATCGACAAAGCGATTGAACTGGTTAAGAAACGGGCGAATATCGGTGCCGGCGAGAAGATCCGCCTGGTTCCCTACCCCGGAAAGCGCACCATCTTTGAGCAATGGGTGAAGTCTTCCAGCGATACCGCGGTAGATGCGAAGATCCGGAGTCTGCTTGGCGGGTTGGATTACAAGGCGTGGGCCCGAGGCGGCATGATGCGGCTGATGCCGTTTACGATTAAGATCGAGTAGCAACTTCAAAGCTAAAACTGGCGTGTCCGCGTCATCGATTCCGCTGCAGTTTGGCCCGCTTAGAGCTTGGTCGCAAATTATCATTTCATTTTGTGTCCGAGTGAATTCATCGTGTTGGCTCGACTGGGAAATGCGTCGGTGGATTAGGGTCTGCTGAGCTGTCCAATCCGGAAGCGGCGGAGTTTACGACAGGTGGACTGCAAGGCGCTTTGCCGTTCCTCTGAATCGCGGTGATAGACGAGTGGTCCATCGTTTTCGAGCACGGTGTCGACTAGTTCGTGCACCGGAGTCTTTCTGAGATTCGGTTGTTCCTGCAGGTCGCGAATGATCTCTCCCCCAAGGACTCACAGGTTGTCGATATGCTTTTGAACCTAAATCCGGCAGTACGGGTGCAGGTTTCGGTTGTCCGCCGTTTGTTTTTCACGATTTCCAACTGCTTCGCAGTTCACCTTTCTGGTGATCACTGGCGCTGCACCAACCGCTTTCGGATAAAGGACCTATCCGTTTTGACGGAGTTCAACTGCCGGATCTAAGTGGAATGGTTTTCTTCGACAGACGAGATTCGGCGAGGTGAACAAGAAACGGGGTAAAGCATGCGACGAGTTTCTGTCCGGGCAAGAGATCCCTTTCGTCCCCCATCCAACCTTGCGGCCATTCCGGGAGATCGCGGCAAAAGGGCAACAGCGCGGAAAGCGGCGCTGCGTGAGAATTAAGTTTCGCCGCCAAGCTGTAAACCCGAGTTCTCAATCAATGCCAGCACTTCCCAGGATTCGTCTACGAGCCAGCCAGATTCACCGGCAATGGCCGAAGTATTCTCATCCCGATCCGGCCGCGCAAGCGATCCCGCGCGATCTGCTCGGGTTGTCATCGGCCCGCAGCCGGGTACGGCCAATCGCCCACGCCACGGCACTTTGAGTTTATCGGAGTCTGGGGCTTCGCCTATTCCATGCAGCGGGTCGATTGCAAGCGATGCGGCATCGTGGTGGAAGGAGTTCCGTGGGGCTCCGGCAAACACTCGTTGACCAAGGCCTACATGTAGTTCCTGAGGCAGTGGGCGCGCAAGCTCTCTTGGAATGAGACCGCCGAAGCGTTTCGCACCATTGGCGTGGACGACAACCCGCACGTAGGGCTGGTGTTCCCGATCCCCGGAGTCGATGAGACATTGTGAATCAACGGCACGGCCGCAATCGCAACGAACCCGAAACTACTCGCCCGCTGGGAAGTCGACGCCGAGCATCCAAAATCGGTGCTGCTGATTTCGGTCGGCGAAGCGTTCCTGCATTGCGGCGAGGCACTAATCCGATCGCGCCTCTGGCAAAGCCATCACAAGATAGAACGCAGCGCAGTGCCCTCTTGCGGCAAAATGCTTAAGGACCAGATCGAGATCCGCGACACCACCGAAGAGATCGAAAAATCTGTCGCCGAGGCGTACAGGGACCGGATCTACTAGCCCCGCCCATTTTCCGCGCTGCTGTAATAGTTTGCCTGCCAGTTCGCTCAATCCCGTTTTGTGACTTGCGCCCACGCCGGAGGAGGACATACGATTACACTCACCGGCAGTGCAAAATTTCCGCGGAGGCGCTCACCCATATTCCTACGACAGGAGTTACATCCCCAAAAACGACTCTCGCGAATTCATAACTTGCATGTTGGACTCCCCTGTTCCAGGCTGTTCCCTCCTCCGTGGAGAAAACACTTGCACGGCGGTAGAATAGGTTGCCCTTCTTTACTGCACATGAGGTCAGCTTGAGCGACGCAAATGAGTCCGCGAAACCCGACGGTATGGGGCTGGACCCCAACACACCCCCAGCGTCCGAAGCCGACGAACGGCGTCAACTCGTCGCCCGGATCGCCTCCAGCACGTCTTTTAGGAAGTCACCTCGACTGCGGCAGTTTCTTCTTTTCGTCGCGGAGTGCAGTCTCACCGGACACCCGGAAGAGATCACCGAGTATGAAATCGGTTGGAAAGTCTTTGAACGCAGGAGCGACTACAATCCTTCGGACGACAGCATCGTAAGAACCGCCGCTCGCCAGTTGCGCACGAAAGTGAAGGAGTACTTTGACTCGGAAGGAAGCAACGAAAGTTGGATTCTTGAAATTCCCAAAGGCGGATACAGCCCAGTCTTTACTAAGCGAGAGAGCGAATCGGCCTCCGTGCCGTTGGAGATCCGTGTACCGGTAGATTCCGCCGCGCCCGCCCTCTACGACCGCCGTTGGCAAATCGCTACAGCGGTCTTGGCGGCGATAGTCGTAATTTCGCTGGCACTCTGTTACCAACTTTGGCAAAGGCCGCAGGATTCATCCCCAGCCGCCGGGCCAAGCATCGTGTCCACTCTTCTTCGCCAGGCGAAGCAACCTACGCGGGTAGTGGTAGGCGATTTTGGCGCCGCAATAATGTCGGTATCGAGTAATCGTCAGTTCTCGGTGGAGGAGTACGCTAACCGGTCCTATGCTCAATCAGCGATGCCGGAAGCCACAAACGCGCCGCTCCGCAATATTTGGAGCCTCTTGAATAACGGTCAAATAGTTTCGTTGCCAGATGTCGTTGCAACAGGAGCTATTCTTCGCGTGAGTGGTGAGGAGAGGAAGACAGTCCTGATTCAGCACGCCCGGCAGATTGCCGCGAGAGACCTGCGTTCGGGCGACTTCATCCTGCTTAGCGCACCGATTGCAAGCCCCTGGATCAGCCTGTTCGAAGACAAGCTCAACTTCCATATCCGGTATCGCTTCAAAAAAGACTCTTCTTCGCCCGATTCGGAATTTCTGAACCGTCAGCCCCTACCCGGAGAAAAGCCCCTGTATGCCGCAGGGGCATCAGTTCCCCAGTTCGGAATGACTTACGGACTGATAGCGCGCGTCCCCAACCTTACGGGAACTGGCAAGGTACTACTTCTTTGCGGCTTAAGGTACACCGGGTTGGAGGCAGCGGGTGAGTACGCCACGGATCCAAAGTTCGCCGCGGAACTGGCCCGGTTGCTTCACGTGAACGACGTCAGCCAACTCCCCGATTTCGAGGTGCTGCTTGAAACGTATTCGCTTGACGGCGCACCCCGTGACGTCAAGGTAGTCGCCTTCCGGCGAATCGGCAACTAATCACTAGGGGTATCCGGAAGGTGCGAGTTCGTCGGTGAGTCACGCCTGTCTAACCGGGAGTTTCCCTCTTTTCACGTTGCGTTCTCACCCGGGCCAACTCACATTTGTGCTGACCGTTGTAAGGTGACGGAATGAACCGTGGTTATTGGTGGGCCGACTCTTACTTCTCCGCCACCGGCGCGGTTTGATTATTTTAGTTCTTCTGTTTGCTGCCCCGCGGTTCATCCCTTCAGTCCGCCGGCCAACAGCGCCAATCTTACCCCTGCGGTCAGCTTCATTTTGCAGGACGGTCCTGCGTGAACTGTCAATCGCGCCAGACCCACCGGCAATGCTATCGGAATGGCGCGCCAGTATCCTGGCTGATACAGTAATGATGTGCTCGAGCCGCGGAAGGCCTTGAATTTTTTGTTTTGGCGTAAGTAACCCAGGCTCGGCCCAGAGATGGAAGCCTCTCTGCTCTTAGCCGCCGCCGCAATACGTTGCCCTGCCCCCTGAGGCGAAGCCGGCCATCGCGGACGTCGAGACATTTTGCGGATGGTCCAACGCGGCAGCCAGTCGATTGACTAGGCTGAAGCAACTGATGGCACGTCAAAAGAAGACGAAGTAGCCACGGATTCCAAAGAATGTCTACGAGCCGGTCTCGCGGAACGTCCCGGTCCTCGACGAACAAAACGCGCATGGGCCGCTACGCTGCCCGCCCGTGAAGCATGAAAAGGAGGGGCTATTCTCTGAGCCCATCGAGTTCCGTGGTGGGGCGGAGTCCAGGTCCGCGCGGCACGCCCTCGTGCCGCTTCCGCGAACAACCGGCCATGACCCGCGCAGGCGAGCTGAGGACTAAAATGGGTTTTCTCGGAGCACCCAATGAACAGCGCCGGGCGTTACGCTGCTGGGTTCCGTTTCCACCAGCGGCTGGGGGTGGAGGCGGAAACAACGGCTGCTCCGGCCGGGTACTATCAGATTGTCGCGGCTTTCACCAACGGTCCATTAGTCGAACGTGTTCGGGCGCCTCTCAACGCGGCCTACACCTCCCGCCAAGCGACCTGCAGCCTGGGGCGTTTCAAGCGCAAGGGCCTCAACGTCAAAATATCCCCCACTCACATCGCTATCAACTCACCAGACTCATCCGCCGGATCGTAGTGCGCTTCACGAAATCCTGAGGCCGGCGTCCTCTCTGGGGGCTTGATCTGGCTCGGCCCGCGTCTACCCGAGGACGAGGCGGTGCGAAGTTCTCTCGCCACGCATTGAGCCACCTTAGAGCGGTTCTTCGACGACTTCATTCATGCAAAGTGGGTGGGCACAGGTGAGTCACATCCATCTAACTGTGAGTCTCTTCGTATTACTTACACTTCAGCCCTAGCCATCACATAATTAACGTTAACTGTAATTTTGAAGGAGAGTTAGACGTGAAAATGTGGCTGTCCGTCCGGAAGATCTTATCGATGTCAGCTCTTGTATATTCGGCTGTATCTCCAACACTTGCATTGGCTCAGGCTTCAGATACCCTGGAATTTTTCGAGACGCGCATCCGCCCGCTTCTGGCGGAAAACTGCTTTGTTTGTCACACCACCACTCGCCTGGGTGGGCTGGACATGAAATCGCGAGAAGCGCTTCTCAAGGGAGGCAACTCCGGGCCGGCGATCATCCCTGGGCAACCCGAACAGAGCCTCCTTATCCAGGTCGTTGAGTACAAGCATCCACGGCTGAAGATGCCCCCGGCCGGCAAGCTGAAAGATGGCGACATCGCGGCGCTGGCGGCCTGGGTGAAATCGGGTGCCGTGTGGCCGGAGGCTCAAGTCGACGCTAAAGCACCGCTGCCGGTCCAGGCTACCGGTGCCGGGGGAACCAAGGAAAAGGAATATGTGATCTCGCCGCAACAGAAGTCGTTCTGGTCTTTCCAACCGATTCGCAAGCCGGCCGTCCCAGCGGTGAAAGATCAGGCATGGGCCAAGAATGACATTGATCGCTTCGTCCTTGCCAAGCTGGAAGAGCGAGGCCTCAAGCCCGTGCGCCCGGCCGACCGCAGAACGCTGATCCGCAGAACGACGCTGGATCTCATCGGTCTTCCTCCGACGCCGCAGGAGGTGGATGCATTTGTCAACGATCCGTCGCCGGACGCCTTCCCGAAGGTGGTGGACCGTTTGCTGGCCTCGCCTCACTATGGGGAGCGTTGGGGACGCCACTGGCTCGACATCGCTCGGTATGCGGATAGCAAAGGCGGGTTCTTCGAAGCTACTTACCCCAATTCCTTCCGTTATCGGGACTGGGTGATCCATGCCTTTAACGAAGACATGCCCTACGACCTTTTTGTCAAAGCGCAGATCGCGGCCGATTTGCTGCCTGGGGAGAACCGCGAGAAACTGCTTCCCGCGCTGGGGTTTCAAGCCCTTGGGAACTTAGGGTTTGGAGGCATGGGCGACGATGACCGGGTGGATGTGATCAGCCGGGGCATTTTGGGTCTGACTGTCGCCTGCGCTCAGTGCCACAACCACAAGTACGACCCGATCCCCGCTAAGGACTACTACTCCCTGCTAGGGGTGTTTAAGAGTACGCAACTCAGTCAGGTCCCGCTCGCGCCGGCAAAGGAAGTGGAAGCCTACGAGAACCACAAGAAGAAGATCGCGGAAATGGAAGCCGTGATTCGGGATTTCGAGGAAAAGCAGAACAACATGCTGGTGGAAATCCTGATGAAGCAGACTTCGCGCTACATGGTGGCGGCATGGAAGGCGATGAGCGGCGCCAAACCGGACGTGGCTGCCGCAGCCGCGGCGGAGGGCAAACTCGACCCCGAAATACTGGGGCGCTGGATTCAGTATCTGAAGGGAACGGACAAAAATCATTCTTATCTCGAGAAATGGTACGCGGTGGTGGCTGGCCACCCGGCCCTGGAGCAGGTGAAAGCGGTGGCGGATGAGTTCCAGACTCTCGTTCTTGCCGTGAATACGGAAAAGAAGGCGGTCGATGACAAGAATTATGTTGCGTTGGGCGGTGCCGCCGGCGCGACTGACGACAAGAAGAAAAGAGTAACCCAATTGGCGTTCCTGGATGGGGACAAGGGTCGTCTCTGGAGCGACCTTGCCGCCACGCCCTACATAAATGTGGGCGATGGCTTTGAGTATCCGCCCGGGATCTACTATTACGGCCCGCAGAGAATGCCGAACGATGAGGCTGAGCAGATTCGCAAGACCCTGCTGGCCGACTCTGGAGGCGGTAAGCCGGAACGTACTCAGCAACCGATCGAGCGCTTCCTGTACGGAGAATGGAAGGCACATCTCGAGTCGATGTATGCGGAGCTGCAATCGCTTGAGAAGACCCTGCCTCCGGCATATCCATTTCTTCATGCCGTCGAAGAGTCGAAGACACCCGCGAACATTCGAGTTGCGCTCCGCGGTGATGCCACCAACCTGGGCGAGGAAGCTCCGCGGCGCTTCGTGCAGATCTTATGCGATGGGGAATGCAAGCCGTTCACGCAAGGCAGCGGGCGGCTGGAACTGGCTGAAGCCCTGGTAAGCCCGAAGAACCCACTGACCGCCCGGGTGATAGTGAACCGCATTTGGACCGGACACTTTGGCTATGGCATCGTGCGGACTCCCAGCAACTTCGGGCTGCTCGGCGAAAAGCCCACCCACCCGGAGCTGCTGGATTACCTGGCAACCCGTTTTATGGAGAACCGCTGGTCGATCAAGGACCTGCACCGGCAGATCCTGCTTTCGGCCACCTACGCCCTGAGCACGGATAATGTGGCGGAGAACGCCGAAAAGGACTCGGAAAACCGGTTGCTGTGGCGGGCCAATCTTATCAAGCGGCTGGACGTAGAGGCGTTGAGAGACTCGCTGCTGGCGGTCTCCGGCGAATTGGACGAAACAATGGGGGGGCCGCCCGTATCGCTGGCGGATGAGAATAACCATCGGCGGACGCTGTATGGTGCGGTCAGCCGGAGGAAGCTGGATGGGGTACTTTCGCTGTTTGACTTCGCCGATCCTAGCTATACGAGCGAGGGAAGAGGAAACACGGCGGGTCCTCTGCAGCGACTCTACTTCATGAACAACAAATTTGTCGCCCGCGAGGCTGCGGCACTACTGAAGCGGTTGAATCGGGATGCGCCGCAGACCGATGCGGCTAAGATCACGCAGGCCCACTGGCTTCTTTTCGGACGAGTGGCGAGCGAATCGGAGCAGCAACTCGGTTTGCAGTTCATGAAGGAAAGCAAGAATCCATGGCAGGAGTATCTGCAGGTACTGCTGAGCTCCAGCGAGTTTATGTCAGTCAACTAAGGAGAGTTCCATGAATCGACGGGAAGCTTTGCAAATGATGGGCGCCGGCTTCGGCACGGTTGGATTAGCCAGCATGTTACAGGGTGAAGAGCGGGGGCCGCTGGCCCCTAAGTCTCCGCACTTCGCTCCCAAGGCAAAGAACGTCATCTATCTTTTGCTCAACGGCGGAATGTCCCATATCGATACATTCGACCCCAAACCCGAGCTTAGCAAGCGCGACGGTCAGCCCATGCCCGGGGAAAAAATCTACATAGATCGGGCCTCCGGTAACCTCATGGCCTCGCCCTTCAAGTTCCAGCGGTATGGGCAAAGCGGCGCGGAGGTCAGCGAGATTTTCCCGAAGATCGGACAGACGATCGACGATTTTTGCGTGATCCGGTCGATGTATACCGATATTGCTAACCATAACCCCGGGATCCTGCTGATGACATGCGGGCACGTACTGGGCGGGCGTCCCTCGGTCGGCTCCTGGATCACTTACGGGTTGGGAACCGAGAACCAAAATCTTCCCGGCTTTATGGCCTTGTGCCCTGGACTTCCTTACGCGGGACCACAGCTATGGTCGTCGTCGTTCCTGCCGTCCTACCACCAGGGCGTTTACGTTCCGCTACAGGAAAGGGAACTTGAAAAACTGGTTCCGAACAGCCGCAATACGCAGGGATTCAGCCTAAACGAGCAACAGCGGGAATTAGGTCTGCTCGGTAAACTGGACCGGCAGTATCTGGACCGTCTGGGCTCCCAGCCTGATCTGGAGGGGAGCATCAAGGCGATGGAAGTCGCCTTCCGGATGCAGACCGAGGCGCCGGAAGTCTTCGATATCACGAAGGAAAGTGCAGCCACCAGAGCGCGATATGGCGACGGCGATTTTGGCCATGGCTGCCTCATGGCTCTCCGGCTTGTTGAAAAGGGTGTTCGCGTCGTTCAGGTGTTTTACGACCACTACCAGCCCTGGGACAGCCATGACGATATTCGAGTGCATGCCAAACTGGCTCGCGGGGCCGATGGGCCAATCGCGGCCTTGATCCAGGATTTGAAGTCGCGCGGCCTGTTCCAGGATACGTTAGTGATCGTCGGCACC
>JANYCV010000004.1 GCA_025360145.1 Acidobacteriaceae bacterium | reverse complement strand
AATGAAGGTTTCCTGGAGGATTCATGGCAGCACACCCTCGCCGCACGTCCGTGGCAGTCAATGTGGGCGGTATCAAGGTCGGCGGAAACAATCCGATCGTGGTCCAGTCCATGACCAATACCGATACCGCGGATGTCCCAGGTACCGTGAATCAAGTGATGGCGCTGGCGCAGGCCGGCTCGGAACTTGTGCGTGTCACCGTGAATACGGACGAAGCGGCGCGCGCCGTGCCGAAGATTGCCGAAACACTCTACAAGTTCGGCGTCCGCGTTCCCATTGTCGGCGACTTCCACTATAACGGACACCTGCTGTTGCAAAAATATCCGGACTGCGCCCGCGCCCTCGCGAAATACCGCATCAATCCGGGCAATGTGAATATCGGCAAGAAGCACGATGATAATTTTCGCACCATGATTGAAGCGGCGATTCAGTATGATCGGCCGGTTCGCATCGGCGTCAATTGGGGATCGCTCGACGGCCGGCTTTTGACGAAGATGATGGACGAGAACAATCTGCTCCCCGAGCCGCTGGGCGCAAACGAAGTCACGATGAACGCCATCGTCGTCAGCGCGCTCGAATCGGCATTAGCCGCCGAGCGGTATGGGCTGAGCCGCGACAAGATCATCCTCAGCGCAAAGGTCAGCGGAGTGCAGAATTTGATTGCCGTCTACCGGAGCCTCGCTTCGAAGTGCTGCCATGCGCTGCATCTTGGACTGACGGAAGCGGGTCTGGGGTCGAAAGGGATCGTGGCCACCACGGCGGCGCTTTCGGTGCTCTTGCAAGAGGGCATTGGCGATACGATTCGTGCCTCGCTAACGCCATTGCCGAACGGCGACCGCACCGAAGAAGTATTCGTTTCCCAGCAGATTCTGCAGTCGCTCGAATTGCGCAGCTTCTCTCCGCAAGTGGCCGCGTGCCCCGGTTGTGGCCGGACCACCAGCACGTTTTTCCAGGATATGGCGGATCAGATTCAGAACTACCTGCGCCAGCAGATGCCGGTGTGGCGCGAGAAACATTCAGGCGTGGAAGAGATGAAAGTGGCGGTGATGGGCTGCGTGGTGAATGGCCCTGGAGAATCGAAACACGCCAACATCGGCATTTCGTTGCCGGGAACGTTTGAGGAACCGGTCGCGCCGGTGTATGTGGACGGCAAACTGGCGAAGACGTTGCGCGGCGATGCCATTGTGGAAGAGTTCATCGGCATGCTGAATGCATACGTGGCGCGCACCTACGCCGTGACGGAGCCGGAACTGGTTTCAACGCCTCACTGATCGCAAGCCTGATCACAAGCCTGATCGCAAGCCCGCGGCTACCAGTTTTCCCGTATTCCAGTTACGCTGCGAGCGGGCCATAGTAAGGGAATGCGGGACACCCGTCAGGGGATTGGATCGCAGCCGCGCCGGAGCTATGCCCTGTTCGCCGAATTGAGCGAGAATAGATGCATAATGATCGGAAAACGCAGAGTCTTGCGCACGGGCTTCGGCATCGTTATCGGCTTGCTTATCCTTTCCACCATTTCCGCGTACCGCATCCAGGAGAGCTTCTCTGAAAGTACCGTCGCGATCCATCACCGGTCTGTGCGCCAGGCAGAGATCATTACTGGCTTGCGCCGCGTGCTGTGGGTGGCGGGCATTGCCGCCAGAGATTTCTTTCTGAACACGAAAACCGACCGGGCGGAGGTCTATCTCGACCACTTGAAGAATCTGCGGAAGGAGACTGAACCGCTTTTCGCCGATCTGAAACGGCTCCGCAGCGCGGATCGGGTAACCCGGGAACTGGAAGCGAAGTTCGACGACATGTGGATTACGCTGACGTCTTCAGTTGCCACCGGACTCTCCGATTCCGAGGAATATAGCTTCGTGCAGGAAGAGATTGTGCCGCGAAACAACGCTGCCGGTGCTTTGCTGATGCACCTGGAAGAGGCCAATGAGCACTCTCTGACGGAAAGCGAAGAAGAGTTTGCCAGTACGCGGCGCGCGGCATCGCGGCATCTGCTGATACTGCTGGGAGCCGGATTGCTCATCGGCATTGTGGTCACTCGGTATAGCCTGAAGTATTCGGAAAACCTGGAGCGCCAGGCCTCCAGCCAATTGAAGCAAGTGTCCCAGTCGAAGCTGGATTTGGAACGTCTTTCCGCGCGCCTGATGGAGATTCAGGAGGAAGAGCGTACGCGGCTCTCCCGGGAGTTACATGATGAGATTGTGCAGACGCTGGCGGTTCTGAAAATCGAAATCACCCAGGCGCAGAACATTCCCGCCAACAGGCTACCGGAGATTCGCGAGCATCTGGCCCGCGCCCGCGATCTTGCCGAACGCACGTTGAAGACGGTGCGGAACATCACGTTGCTGCTGCGCCCGTCTCTGCTGGACGACCTGGGGCTTGGGCCGGCGCTGCAATGGCAGGGCGAGGATTTTCGCCGCCGTACCGGTGTAGCGTGCGAACTAACCGAAACGGGTTTACAGGACAATTTGCCCGACGCGGTGAAAACCTGCGTTTATCGCGTCACGCAGGAAGCCCTGCACAATTGTGAAAAGCACGCTGGCGCTACTAAGGTCTGCGTGCGGGTGGTTCAGACGGCGCGGCAGCTCACGGTGGAAGTCGAGGACAATGGTATCGGGTTTCAGCAAACATCCGATGCGGCGCGTCAGAATCTGACGACACTCCATTTCGGCGTCCTGGGAATGCGCGAGCGCGCGGCAAGTCTGGGTGGAAAGCTGACGATGGAATCGGCACCGGGAAAAGGGACGACCGTCTTGCTGGAGATCCCTCTGGCGCAAACGATGGCGGATATTAGCACTGCTGTGGAGGCAAAGGTTTAATGGCAATACGAACACTTCTGGTTGACGATCATCATCTGTTCCGGCAGGGCTTGCGCCGGATTCTGCAAACTCAACCGGACATCGAAGTGGTGGCCGAGGCCGCATCCGGCCTGGAAGCGATCGACATGGCGAAACTGCACCAGCCCGACGTAGCCATCGTCGATATCGCGATGAAGGAACTGAATGGAATCGAAGCCACCTCGCAGCTTCTGCGCTATTCGCCGAAGACCGCGGTACTTATTCTCAGCATGTATAGCGACGAACGGTATGTGATGCGCGCGGTGCGCGCCGGCGCACGCGGATACATTCTGAAAGATACGTTGGAAGAAGGGCTGGTGGAAGCGATCCACCTGCTGCACCAGGGGCAGTCGTACTTCAGTCCCTCGGTGGCGAAGATTTTCCACGCGGCCCATGCGCGCGACGTGCAGGAGCGAAAGGTAGACGACCGCTACGAGCTTCTTACAGACCGGGAGCGCCAGCTCTACCATCTGCTTGCCGAAGGACAGAGCAACAAGGAGATTGCGGCGCGCCTCGGCCTGAGTCTGCATACGGTGGAAACACACCGCACCAGGATCATGGAAAAGCTGGGTGTACATTCCATTGCGGAACTAGTGCTGGGCGCAGTGCGCCGCGGATTGATCGTTTAGCGCGTTCCCCTTCATCAGAGGCAAGAGGAAGAACAAGCCGCAGGCAACACCGAAGGCAAGCTGAAATAAATCGGCATCCTCGGGAGAATGCGTGGGTGAGTAGTGGCTACAAGCGGGGCGATTGATCTCCTTCTCCCGCTTTAATGCCACTTACTTTGCCCCTTTCTCATTGTTAGCCGAACCCGGAGCCGTGCGCTCGTGTTTGGGAAAGGTGGCGCCTTTGCCCCAGACTGCTTTGGGATAGGATTGGCGGCGGGTCCGGTTCGGTAGTTTGCCTTGCCCAGCGCAATACCTGCCGGTATTCGGCATCCCACTCGACCGCATCAGGCGCGAGATTGGTCTGGTGCGCCGCCGCCATCTGTACGCTGCGCACCAGATTGTAGCCAGCAACTGTTGCTTTTCCGCCATCTCCGGCGTCTTCGAACTCAGACTGTGGAGCCGCAGCGTCTGCTTCAGGGACCGAATATGCAAACCCGCGTCCCAGCGTCGCCGATACAACTCCTGAAGCGTGGTGAACAGGTATATTTTCAAAGGCTTCCCATCCTCGTCCTCGACAGGAGCCGCGATGAGCCGTCCCCGTACCACGGCATCGGCCGGCCCTGTTTACCTATTTCTTGGACAATGCATGAGTGAGCGAGGGAAAAGGGGTGGTGCAAGTGCGAGTCCTTTCTGCTGTAGAGACTGGAGCAACACCCAGCGCGGTTGGGTTCTTTATGCGTAGTTGCATCCCTCCGCGGAACGCCCAGCTTCCTTGTGGGTATGGTCTGGCAGCGTTTCGTGTGGCTGGCGCATTGGGGCTTTCGTTTCGCTTCGGGCAGCGGGACGAGGGCGTCCCACGCCAGCCAGGGGCCCGCCCTACCTGAGCTGCTGCTGTAGTAATTGGCTGAGTGAAGCACATACCCAGCTTGCACAATTCTTCCGGGTTAGCATGTGCGGACCCCGTGGTATTCTAAGAGTTCATTCCTCCCCATCGAGATAACCACCTTTGAAAGTCGGATTCGTTAGTTTGGGCTGCCCGAAAAACCTTGTTGATACCGAGGTAATGATGGGCCAGCTAGTAGCAAATGGACATGAACTTACGCCGCGCCCGGAAGAAGCCGACGTCATCGTGGTGAACACGTGCAGTTTCATAGACCCGGCCAAGCAGGAATCGATCGACACCATCCTTGAAATGTCGGAGCATAAGCGCACCGGCCGTGCGCAGAAACTGATTGTCGCCGGCTGCCTGGTGGAACGCTACCGCGGCGACATCCAGAAGGATCTGCCCGAAGTCGACCACATCATCGGAACCAATGAACTGGATCGGATCGTAGCCCTCTGCCAAGGCGACAGCCCGGCCGCCGCGCCGTTCGAACCGTATCTC
>JANYCV010000646.1 GCA_025360145.1 Acidobacteriaceae bacterium | reverse complement strand
AAGTCTTCGATCCCGCGCCTCTATGTTGCCGACACCTACAACAACCGCATTCTCGGCTTCAAGGACGCCCGCCGGGTTAGGCCGGGCGATAAGGCGGACATCGTCATTGGTCAAGCTGACTTCAGCCGCAGCGTAATAAATGCGCCTCAGGGGCTGCCTAACTTGCCGATGGACGTGGGCCTGAATCGCCCCTCCGGCCTCGCCGTAGACGCAAATGGGGCGCTCTGGGTTTGCGATTCCGGCAACGGCCGGGTACTGCGCTTTCCCAGTCCATTCGATACGCAAGGCCGGCAACGTCCGGACCTGGTGATCGGACAAAGCGGGCTGTTTAGCAAGATTACCGATGCGTCCCGAAACACGATGGCGTTTCCCACCAGCGTCGCCTTCACTATCGATGGACATTTACTGGTTTCCGACGCCTTTCATAACCGTGTGCTGTTTTTCCGCAAGCCTACCGGAGGCGGCTTCACGAATGGCCAAAACGCCGAAAAGGTAATCGGGCAAATCGACTTCAACACCGGCGCGCGGGGAACCGGTCCGAACCGCTTCGCGTCCCCGCGGGGAATCTCCACCGATACCGACGACCGCCTCTACGTGGCGGACCCCGGCAACGGCCGCATCGTAATTTATGACCGTATCCCGAATGCCGCTAACGATCCGACGCCGGCGACGGTGATTCCCGGTCTGAACGCGGCGCAATCGGTCTTCGTCAGCGCGATAACGGGTGAGATTTGGGCCGCTGACACCAGGAATAACCGGGCAGTTCGATTTCCAAGATTTGATCGCTTAGTACTCAGCACTGCTGCGGATTATTCGGTTAACGCGAATGTTCCCCTCGCGGTAACACAGGATTCCTTCGGCAACCTTTACGTTGCCGAAGGCGGGTACAACCGCGTTTCCGTTTTCTACAATGGACTGGCGACTACCAATGCGGCCAGCGGGAACGATGTGCGGCTGGCTCCGGGGATGATCGCCTCGATTTTCCCGCAGGCTCCCAACGTTCCGTTCGGAGATCAAACCGCGGCGGCGTCAGCGACTCCGTGGCCGACCGCATTGGCGGATATTCAGGTTCTGGTGAACGACGTTCCCACGCCGGTCTATTATGTGTCTCCAGGACAGATCAACTTTCTGGTTCCGATGAACATTCCGACTTCGGGTACCGCCGAGTTTCAGGTTGTGAGGGTATCGCTTGGGCAGATACTGGCGAGCGGTAGCGCGAACCTGGATCGAGTAGCCCCGGCGCTGTTCTCCAGCAACGGATCAGGGTCCGGTCAACTGGCTGCCCTCAATGAAGACGGCACCGTCAATAATCCCACGAACATGATCAGCCGCGGCAAGGTGATTGTCCTCTACGGCACCGGCGCCGGGTTTGTAACCGGTGCGCCTCCGGATGGAACTCCCGTAACCGGCGCACTGAACACGGATGCGCAGCCGCCCGCGGTGCGGGTGCTGATCGGCACGGACTTCGTCCCAGATGCGAATATCCTATACTCGGGACTTGCCCCTGGATTCCCGGGTCTCTGGCAACTGAATGTGAAGATACCGGATACGGTCGCCCCGAATCCCTCGACGGTGGTTGTCGTCCAGATCTATAGCATCAATAGCAATGCCGGGAAGGGTGGAAACCGGTTGGTCTCCACCATCGCCGTCAAGCAGTAAGGGACTATCGCCAAAAAACGTCGCCGGCCGGGTACTGAGAGCGGTTGGAAAGGTTGTTTCTTGACCAGCCGCTAAGTGACGGCGGGCGCTACTTGATCTGAATCTTCACTTCATTACTGCGCACGCCGCCGGTTGTGATGCTCAGTGTCTGCAAGCCGCTAGGGATCCCATCCGGGATTTGCACGTTCACCTGATACAACCCCGGAAAGCCCGGAGCAAGCCCGCTGAACAGTAACTTCGCGGTCGCGCCTCCGATGACCACCTGCGGTACAAGCACTGTCCGCTGTACCCCACCTGCCGGAGCCTGGAGAGGGCCCAGACCGGTGGTGTAAATCTCGACGACGTTCGGGCTGGCAGTGTTCCGGATTGCGCCGAGG
>JANYCV010000645.1 GCA_025360145.1 Acidobacteriaceae bacterium | reverse complement strand
CTCGGACGCCGAAGGCGTGGCCGGCGTTTGCCGACAGGCCCAAACGGACCCCAACGACGCCGACATGCGCGCCCTCCTTGCCGGCGAAGTCAACGCTGCTGTGGACGGTTTTCTGGCTGGCGGCGCCGATGAAGTTATCGTGTGGGACGGCCACGGCGGTTCGGCGAGTCTCTCCGCCGTCACCATCCACCCGAAGGCGAAATTGCTGATGGGAGCTCTTCCCGCGACGATGACTCTGGATCGCCATTACGCGGCCGTGGCATTCGTGGGACAGCATAGTATGGCCAACGTCCGCACAGGCATCATGGCCCACAGCTACAGTTCGCTCGGCATCCAGAACATGCTGCTGAACGGAAAGCCGGTGGGCGAAATTGAGACCCGCACCGCACTGGCCGGCGTGTTTGGAACGCCTGTCATCCTGCTCACCGGCGATTTGGCTGCGGTGGAAGAGATGCGCGCCATCCAGCCCGCCACTGAGCTGGCAGCCGTGAAGGAAGGCATCGGCCGTTACACTTGCCTCACGCTTTCCGCCCAAGCTGCCCGCGACCTGATCCGCGAAAGCGCCCGAAAGGCAATGGCGAAAATCAACACCATCCGGCCCTATCGCATCGAAGGACCAGTTTCCATCCAGATCGAACACACCACCCGGAATTCGCTGAAAATGGATGCCGGCCACGCTGCCGGAGCCACGGTAATCGACGACCGGACCATTAAGTTCTCGGGCAAGGATTTCCTCGAAGCCTGGATCCACTACTGCATGTATTAGCCCGGGAGATCATATACAAATGAATGCACCCAGCGTCATAGATCCCGCGGAATGGGCGCTTCGCGTCCAACTGGCCGCCGCCTACCGCATTATCGATCACCTGGGTTGGTCCGAATTAATCTGGACCCATACCACCGTCCGCGTCCCCGGTCCAGAGCATCACTTCCTGATCAACCCCTATGGCTTCCGCTTCGATGAAGTGTGCGCCTCAAACCTGGTGAAGGTGGATATGCACGGCAACATCCTGGGCGACCAGAACCAGGAGATCAATCCGGCTGGTTTCGTAATCCACAGCGCCATCCACATGACGCGCCCGGACGCGCAGTGCATCATGCACACTCATACCACCGCCGGAATGGCGATCGCCGCGCTGGAAGAGGGATTGCTGCCAATATCGATGTATTCGCTGGGCTACTACGGCCGTGTCGCCTATCACGATTTTGAAGGCCCCAGTCTGGATCTGGACGAACGCCGCCGCTTGGCGGACAACCTCGGCGACAAGCATGTGCTCATTCTCAAAAACCATGGACTGCTGGCTTGCGGCCAAACAGTAGCGCAAGCCTTCGTGCGGATGTTTCGCCTGGAACGCGCCTGCCAGGTGCAACTGGCCGCGCAAAGCACTGGATCGCCAATGGTGATGCCGCCGAAGAAAATCTGTGAACTTAGCGCGCAGTTGAGCGACGACTTCCTGGTGGCCGAAGGTGACAAGGGCTACAGCCGCAATCCGAATCCCGAATTCGCGGCGCTGGTACGGCTGATGGATAAGAAAGACGCGTCATTTCGCACATAGCTAGTTGACGGGAACCCGGCACTGCTATCTAATATGTCCTATGCACAGGCGCGATTTCTTTCAAACCGTAATTGCCGGCATGGCAGCCAGCAGCCTCAACATCGCCGGTGCCCAGCAGCCATTCTTTGAGCGCCAGCAACCGGGCACTCCGCATAAGGGCAAAGTCCTTGCCGCAATTCAACCCCACTCTGATGACATCGCCATCTTTTGCGGCGGCACCGTCGCCAAGCTCATCAAGGAAGGCTACACCGGTTACATGATTCGCGCCACCAACGACGATATGGGCGACGATATAGGCGAACCCGGCACTGTAGGCGAGAACGTTCTGCGGAACGAACGCGAGGTAGACGAACAAACGCGCGTCCTGGGACTGGAGCGCCACTTCTCGCTCAACTACAACAACCACCGCATGAGCGATATTTCGCGGAACGAACTGATCTGCCGTTTGATCTTCCTGTTCCGCTTTCTGAAAGTCGACACCGTCTTCTGCTACGACCCGTGGGGCCACGACGAAGAGAACCCCGATCACTACGTCCTGGGCCATTGCGTGGAAGCTGCATCCTGGATGGCCGGCCGCGTTCACGACTATCCGGAGCAGATAGCGGCCGGATTGAAGGCGCGTGCCGTCAGCGAGAAGTATTACTATGTCCGCCACCCGGACATCAACCGCGTGGTCGACATCAGCGGAACGTTCGAGAAGAAAATCGATGCGAATCTCTGCAACATCGCCAAGGGACCCGGTGGCCACCACGGATCGAAGCTTCGCGCGAACCTCGCCAAGCAAGGCAAGAAGCTTCCAATTCTGGGGGACGGCGACGACCGCACCGCGGATCGTAATTACATCAAGGAATTAGTGCTGGCCGGCGATCGGGAACTCGGCAGAAAATACGGTGTGGAATATGCCGAAGCCTTCCACTACATCGGCCCGCCAAAATCGCGTCTCGATGACTACATCAAGCAGAATTCGGTGCCGCTCAAGTAGCCGTCATGGACCAACTTCTTCGTAAGCTGGGATTGCTGGACGCCACGCTGATCATCATCGGCATTGTGATCGGATCCGGAATTTTTCTTCTACCAAACGTCATCGCGCGCAGTCTCCCGTCGCGCGGCGCAATCCTGGCGGTTTGGATTGTGGCCGGTTTACTGTCGGCATTCGGTGCGCTCGCCTACGCGGAACTTGGCGCGATGATGCCGGCCACTGGCGGCCAGTACGTGTATCTCCGCGAAGCCTATGGCCCCTGCTGCGCGTTCCTGTGCGGCTGGGTATTCGTGCTGGCCGTGATGCCTGGCGGCATCGCGTTCCTCGCGGTTGGGTTTTCCATCTATCTGGGTCACTTCATTCCGCTCAGTCCCTTCCTGAGCACGGCGGTCTCTGTGTTGCTAGTGGCCGCGCTTTCCGCCATCAACTACATTGGAGTGGAGCAGGGCGCCTGGATTCAGCGCATATTCACCGCTGCTAAGATTGCGGGATTGTTGCTTGTCATCGGCTCAGCGGCTCTTTACACACAAGGGCCGACGCTCGCGCAAACCGCGGCCCAGCCGCTCTCGTACAGCGGAATCGGCGTAGCGATGGCCGCCTGCTTGATGGCGTATAACGGATGGAGTTTTGTCAGCTTCGTGGCCGGAGAGGTCAAGAATCCACAACGCAATATTCCGGCGTCTCTGATGCTTGCCATGGCCGCCGTAATCGCGCTGTATATGTCGGCGAATCTTGCGTATATGAATGTGATGACGGTTCCGGAGATCGCCGCAACTGAGCGCGTCGGTTCCGCCGTGGCCGAGCGCACCATGGGGTCCGCCGGCGCTACCTTGCTCTCCGTTATCGTATTGTTTTCGGTGATTGGAGCGATCAATGGCTGCATCTTGACCGCTGCGCGCATCCCGTTCGCGCAAGCACGCGACGGCATGTTCTTCAGGCGATTTGGGCAGGTGCACCCGCGCTTCAAGACCCCGGCGTTCGCCATCGTGGCTCAGGCTGTATGGTCCGGCTTACTGATTTTCTCCGGCTCCTATGAAACACTGTTCACGTATTCCATCCTCTCGGCCTGGATCTTCTATGCGTTGAGCGTTGCAGCGGTATGGATACTCCGCCGGAAGTTGCCGGATCTTCCCCGGCCGTATAGAATGTGGGGCTATCCGTACACTCTGATTCTCTTCCTGACTGTCTCGGTCTGGTTCATGGCGGATGCGTTGATAACTCAAACCAAGCCCTCGCTAATGGCTATCGCAATCGCCGCCGCGGGTGTTCCGTTCTATCTGATCTGGCGCGGCAACTCACCCGCGTCGCAAGCGGAAATCGCGGTGGCCGTGAAGTCTGCGTAAGTTCATTGACGTGCCGTTATCTGTTTCTTTAGAGATTCAACCAGCGCCAGGAATTCTTCCTTGTCGCGGCCGGTGATGTTGGTTTTATCCAATGCGGCGGACATGTGTTTCCTGTTCGCCTCCCACTCCGCATCGGTGATAGCCAGTCCGCCGTGGGCCGTCTCCATCTCGCGGCCAACGTACTCGCAAGGGCCGCCGGTTAGCGCGCAGAGCTGATCCTTCAGAAGTTGCCGGGCGCGCTTCAATGAATCCGCGCTGCGTCCGGTGAACCGGGTGAATTGCGGATCGGCACGAATGCCCTTCAGGTATTCGTCCGCGATGGCGGCAATCGCGTCGTACCGGCCTACCCGTTCGTAGAGTGATTTCGTTGGCTTGTCTTGGGCTGAGGCCAAGGTTACGGCTAACAGGATGGATGCGAATCTCACGGATTTTATTATCGCCTGATCCGGTCTGGTACGCTTTGTAGTGCCTGCCTGATGAAGCGCGAACTCGTTGTTAACGGAAAATCCCAATCGATCGACGTCCGTCAGGAAGACGGCCTCGTGCATTTTTCACTGCCGGACCGCTCCGGGTCCGCATCGATCGTTGAAGTGGAACCCGGCGTGTTCTCCGTGCTGATTGACGGCGTCAGTTATCTGGCGCTGGTCAGCCGCACTGGATCGTCGATTACGGTCGATGTCGAAGGCCGCGTCTTCGACATCGAAATTGCAGATCCGCGGGCGCTCCGGCGCAAGACCGGCACGCTGGCGGGCGAAGGGCGGCAGACCATCGTCGCGCCGATGCCCGGCAAAATTGTACGGCTTCTCGTCAAGCAAGGGGATTCAGTAGAGCCGGGGCAGGGAATTGTGGTGATGGAAGCGATGAAGATGCAGAACGAACTGAAAGCACAGCGGGCCGGTGTGGTGACAGCACTTCCTATCGCCGAAGGTGCGACGGTGAGCGCCGGAGAAGTGCTTGCTTCGATCGAGTAAGATATTGGGGATACAAGGCCGACCCTACTCGTCCGAAGTGTAGCGGTTCCGGTTGGATCACTGCGGAGCGCAACGAAACGTCCGGCGCCGCGCGATGCGGACAAATGCACGCTACAGCTTCAGAAGCGGTCGAATATCCCGCTGATTTATCCGTACTCCGCATTCGACAATTTCAAATTGCCGGCCGGCAATTTCGTTCTGATGCGCGGGAGTTTCCGGCAAGCGATCCGGGCACGGGCAAAACGCATCTCGCGGTGGCAGCCCTACAGGCGTTGATCGAATACCAGAATCTGTTCGAACAGATTAAAGCGGGTTACGATCCTTCTTCCGGCTCCAGCAATCGCGAGGCATACCGCTCCGCACTCGATGCCGCGATCCTGCTGCTTGACGATCTGGCCGCGGGCAGGCTTGTGGTGGACCGTGGCGTGGCCGGGAAGCATCGGTATCAGGGCGCGGTCGCGTCTGTTTAAGATTTC
>JANYCV010000604.1 GCA_025360145.1 Acidobacteriaceae bacterium | reverse complement strand
CCAACCCGATGTACACGGCGAACCGTGCGCCCGTTATCTTGGCCGCCCGCTCCATATCCAGAATGTTCAGCGCAGGCCCCAGGTCCCAGTGCGGCTGCGGCGTGAAGTCAAACTCCGGAGGCGTTCCCCAGCGGCGGACTTCCACGTTATCCTCGCTGCTTCTGCCCACCGGAACAGACTCGTGCGGAATATTCGGGACGCTCAACAGAATTTGATGGAAAGCCGCGTCCACCGCCTTCAGCTTTTCATCCAGCGCAGTGATGGTGTCGCCAATCTCGCGCATCTTCCGCTGGCGGTCGGTCGTGTCCTCACCGGCCTTGCGAAGCTTCGCGATTTCGGTGCTCTCCAAGTTTCGCAGAGCCTTCAACTTCTCGGTTTCGGTGACGGCGCGGCGGCGCTCTCCATCGAGCGCCGCAAATTCCTCAGTCTCCAGTTTGAAGCCGCGGGTAGACAGCCGCTGCTCGATCAAGGCGAGGTTGTTTCTAAAGTACGAAAGATCGTGCATCTTTACCTGATGACAGGCGCCTAACGGCCCGCGATGGGCACCCAGGGTTGGCCCACCGGTTTGCCCGTGTAATCGGCGCGCGGCCGGATCAGGCGATTGTTGCGATACTGTTCCAGAACGTGGGCCGTCCAGCCGGACATGCGGCTGACCGCGAAGATCGGGGTAAACAGGTCAATGGGAATTCCCAGCGAATAGTAGGTGGAGGCCGAATAGAAGTCCACATTGGCGTTCAGGCCCTTGGACCCCTTCACCAGCTTTTCCACCGCCGACGACGCTTCATACAGATCCAGATGCCCGGTGCGCCGTCCCAACTCTTCCGACGCTACCCGCAGGTGTGTCGCGCGCGGATCTTCCGTGTGATAAACGCGATGGCCGAAGCCCGGAATCTTGATCTTCTTATCCAGCTTCGCCTGTACGTTGGCCACCGCCTGATCAGCCTTGCCGCCGGCTTCCAGCAACAACTTGATCACGTCTTCGTTCGCGCCGCCGTGCAGCGGGCCCTTTAGCGCGCCAATGGCGGAGGTGACCGAAGAGTAAATATCGGACAGCGTAGCCGCGGTCACGCGCGCGGCAAACGTGGAGGCATTTAATTCATGGTCGGCATGCAGCGTAAGCGCCACATCGAAGGTGTGCTCCATCACCTCATCCGGCTTCTTGCCTGTCAGCGTGTAAAGGAAGTTCCCGGCCAGACTCAGGCTCGGATCGCCCTCAATCACGTCCAGACCGTTGCGCAAACGGTCGAAGGTGGTGACGATGGTCGCGGTTTGCGCCATCAACTTCTCCGCCTTTCTCACGTTCGCCCCAATGGTGCTGTCCTTCGCCAGCGGATCGTACAAACTCAGCATCGAAACTGCCGTCCGCAACACGTCCATCGGCACCGACTTCGGAACGCTGCCCAGGAACTTGGTCACCTCCGACGGAATCGCACGCTCGGCCACCAGCGACTTCTTGAGTCCATCTAATTCGGATTGATTCGGCAGCCGGCCGTTCCATAACAGGAAGATCACTTCCTCAAACGTGGCGTTCTCCGCCAGCGTATGGATGTCAAAACCCTGATAACTCAGAATTCCTGCATCACCATCAATGAAACAAATCTCCGACTCCGCGGCAATGATGCCCTCAAGCCCTGCGCCAGTAACTGCCATGGTTCTCCTCTAGCTGATTGGTTTGCGCCCTTAATCCGCGTGGCCTGTCCGTTTGGATGGAGATCACTCGGCGTGACAGCTTAATTATAAGACAGAGGGACCAATCGTGACGAATCGAAGCCAAGTTTTTCGGCAGAGAGAATTACAACCGGGCTAGAATCTGCTCCATGATGTCATCACAATGCTCTACGTATTTCGCCAGCAGCGCCGATAGCGGCACGGCCTCCTCCACTCCAATCCGGCACGGAATCTGGATTCTGCCCTCGGGAATGCGGTGCCATACATGCAGCATCAACCGGTTCAGATTCAACCACGAATTCACCAGTTCGAGCCACGGATAGCTGTTGTACTGCTGTGCCGAAACCCAGGAATCGTCCGGATAGCCACTGGCCGCCACATTTGGCTCGGTCAGCGTGCGAGCCACCCACGTATGGTGCACAATCGCGTAGTCGATCAGATGCCCCAACGCCTCCTTACGCGACCACGGATTGCGTTTCAACCGCTGAATGCTAGACGTCTCCGTAAAAGCGCTTAATGAATCTTCCGTGCCATCCACCAAAGTCTCCAGAGAGCCAATCAGCATAACCAGAGACGGCGCACCCGGTGTGGCGGCATCGAAGCTTTCAATCGGCGGACCTTCGGGCGCATTCACTAAATCCCCGGCGCGCAAGCTCTCCAGCGTGATCCCGGCTTGCCGCAGCAAGTCCGCAGCGGCGCAATCTTCGAGGCGCAGCAAGCCGAGCCCAAGATGGCACGAATCGATGACTTTGTGATTGAGTCGCTTTGCCTCATCCAGGGCGAAAGCGAGGACCCGCTTGGCATCTGTGCTAAGAGGAAGATCCGCGGAAGTGCTGATCGCGGGCACCACCCGGGGCAGCGTCGCTTCGATTTGCTGGCGGATCGATTGCATGGTTCCGCTGCTCAGCCTGCTGCGAAGAACTCGATCCTCGCGGAACAGGGCAAGCAGCAGATGCGCGGGATCAATGAACCCGGAGCCCAGGCTGCTCGCTTCATACCGCGCAAAGAAGCCAATTCAACGCGCCGATTCCATGAAGCGCTCGAACATACTACTAAAATACTCCAACCGCCCCCTGACGCGGCCTAGCGGACGCCGACCGTTGTATCTCCAATAAATCCGCTAGCGTAATTTCCGATATACACCACGAGCGGGACCTTCTCGCCCGAGCCTACCTCATTGGAGATGAGAATATTCACTTGCACAACGCCCGCCACAAGTCCGGGTGCGGCGCCGGCATAGAGGATCCGTCCGATGGAAGCCCCCACACCCAGAATGGGCACCGGAAAGGGCGGCGCCAATGGTCCCAGCGAGCCATCCGGCTGCGCAGGAGTCATGCGCCCGGCACCAGTGAGAAAGACGGAAATCACTGAGCCGCGCGCGGCCCGATTCGTTGCGGAGTTTACCGTGCCATCCTGGTTCAGCACTGCAGCTTGCCCATGGCCCGATACGTCTATGGTGAACAGTGCCGGCACGGCATCCAAAACATCCATCGTTCCCAGCGCAATGCTCTTGCCGGATTGTTTCAACGCGATCTCAGTGGAAGGACCCGCGATTCCGAACGGGACGACAGCATTGATCTGATTGGCCTGTACGTAAATGATGGGAGCCGGCAGTCCGTCGAACACCACACTCGTGTTTGTGTCGAAGCCGCTGCCCAAAATTGTAATAATTTCGCCAGGCGCAACTTGGAAGACCGGGTAAAACGCAGGGGTTCCGGATCTAAGACCCGCGGCGTTCACGATATTGGTAATCCACGGTAAAGCAGGCTGCGCGAACTCTGTTTTGACAATCATCGCG
This sequence comes from Acidobacteriaceae bacterium, assembly GCA_025360145.1. Lineage (GTDB taxonomy): Bacteria > Acidobacteriota > Terriglobia > Bryobacterales > Bryobacteraceae > JANXXV01. The sequence continues at coordinate 2,972 of JANYCV010000604.1, read as the reverse complement.
TCATACACGCCACCCCCAAATCTGGGCTGAACCGCATCCAGAGTTGAAAAGAACAGATGGCTCAGTGTCTGGCCTGCGAAGAAAACAGCACCCTGGTTCGAGACTGCGAACAAACCGCTGAACGCCGGTGATGTGAGAACAGAGGAGCCGTCCAGGCTCAGAACCGACGTGTTGGGCGACGTGCCTACGTACGCATTTCCAATTCCGTCTACAACGATTCCGTTGGCAGCCCCGCTCTGAGTTGCTGCAAGGAACGTGGAGTACACAATCGATCCAGCTGGACTCAATTTCACCACGAACGCATCTCCGCGGAACTGGGGAAACGCACCGCCGCCGTACGTCCGTTGTGCTGCTGCGGCTGTAGTGGGAAAATCCGCCGAGTGCGTGCCCCCCGCAACGTAGGCAGCGCCGGCGCCGTCCACCGCAATCGCGAAGCCGGAGTCCGGTGCCGAACCGCCAAGGTAGGTGGAGTAAAGCAGCTTGCTGCCCGAGGGATCGAGCTTTGTCACAAAGGCGTCACCGAATCGCAGCGGTCCCAACGTAATCTCGCCATGAAAAGTGGGTTGCGCCGCCCCTGCCGTTACCGGGAAGTCCGCGGACGTTGTATCTCCGGTAATCCATGCGTTGCCTTCCGCATCCACGGCGACAGCTCGGGCTTGGTCCGGGCGCGACCCTCCCAAGTAGGTTGCATATGCCACGCCACCGTCCGCTCGCAACTTGGTCACGAATGCGTCCGAGCAGGGGGAGGGAGTCATGCCAACTCCGGCCCCGGAGTAGCAAGTCTCGGCGATCAGCTTCGTCCGATACGCACCGGCCGTTGTTGCGAACCCCTCGCCGGCCGACCCCACAGCAAGGACGTTGCCTGTGGGATCCACCGCTATGGCCGAAGCGCTCGCTCCCAGCGAATGAGCGTATATGATCTGGTCCGCTCCAGGAGTCAGTTTCGTAATAGAGCTTATGTTGGAAGTGCCGAAAGTAGAGACGTAGACGTTACCCGCCGAATCCAATCCGATGCCGCCGCCCATCGAATTCGCCAAGCAGACCGACCAGACAATTCCAGTCGCGTTGGCATTCAATTTCGTGACGAAGGCGCAGGCATGATCTTTCGCCGGCGCGCCAAACGCCTTTGAGGTCAACGGAAAGTCTGGCGAAGACGTTGTACCAGCAACGTAGACGTTTCCCGCTGAATCGACCGCAATCGCTGTCGCCTGCTCGTCCAGGGAGCCGCCTAAATAGGTGGCGTAATTCACACGAGCAGATCTGGCGGCGGCGAACCCGGTAACGGTGATGACAAATAAGAAGGCAATCGAGCGCATAGCTACTACTAAGACACCAAACCAGATGAATCGCACTACACCCCCCGCCAATCCCTTACAACCCCGCCGCGTCCTCGGTTACACTTGAAGCGGAGGAAAACGCACGCCGCATGGCGACACCCGCAAGCGAGGCATTCAGCGCAGACCCTGCGCTTCAACCAGCCGGTCCCGATCGGGATCTGTTGCTCCGTGCCTACCATCTGATGTACACCTCGCGCCGCATCGACGATCGCGAGATCCTGCTCAAGCGCCAGAACCGCATTTACTTCCAGATCAGCGGCGCCGGACATGAAGCCATTCAGGTCGCCGCCGGCCTGATTCTTCGCCCCGGAATCGATTGGTGCTATCCCTATTACCGCGACCGAGCCCTTGCCCTCTCGCTCGGCGTCACCGCCGAAGACATGATGTTGCAGGCCGTGGGCGCAGCCAGTGACACCGCCTCCGGAGGCCGCCAGATGCCTTCGCACTGGAGCTCCCCGTCGCTGCACATCGTTACCGCGTCGTCCCCCACCGGCACTCAATTTCTGCAAGCCGCCGGATGCGCGCACGCCTCTTCTTACGTCAATCCGGAAAGCGACGAAATCACGTTGGTCTCCACCGGAGAAGGTGCAACCAGTGAAGGCGAATTCTGGGAGTGTCTGAACGCCGCCTGCCTGGAAAATCTGCCGCTGCTCATCCTGGTTCAGGACAACGAATTCGCCATCTCCACGCCGGTGGAAAGACAGACCCCGGGCGGCAACATTTCCGCGCTGCTGGAAGGTTTTCCCGGGCTCTTGCGCATCGAAGTAGACGGCACGGATTTCGTTGCGTCGTACAACGCAGTCCAGCAGGCATCCGAGTATTGCAAGGCGCGCCGCGGCCCCGCGCTGGTCCATGCGCATTGCACACGGCCCTATTCCCATTCCCTTTCCGACGACGAGCGGCACTACAAATCAGCCGCCGAACGTGCCAGTGAGGCCGAGCGCGACCCCGTGGTCAAGTTCCCGGAATGGCTCATCAGCGAAGGGCTGCTCGATCGTCACGCTCTGCAGCGCATGGCGCACGAGGTTGACCAGGAAGTGCAAGCCGCCACCGACCTTGCCCTGCGTGCCGAGCCGCCCGCCCGCGGCTCAGCGCTTGATTTCCTCTACTCCGATACCATAGATCCAACCTCCGCCGACTTTGAAACCGAGCCCGCATTCCGCGGCGATCCACGCACCATGGTGGACGAAATCAACCTCACTCTGCTGGAAGAAATGCGCCGCGATCCGGGTGTCATCGTCTTCGGCGAAGACGTGGCCGATTGCAGCCGCGAACAGCATTTGGGCGAAGTGAAAGGCAAAGGCGGCGTCTTCAAAGCAACCGCCGGATTGCAGACCGCGCTGGGAAGCCGCCGCTGTTTCAATACGCCCATCGCGGAGGCAGCCATCATCGGACGCGCCACCGGCATGGCCACGCGAGGACTTAAGCCCGTACCCGAAATTCAGTTCTTCGATTACATCTGGCCGGCCATGATGCAAATCCGTGAAGAACTGGCGAACATCCGCTGGCGCTCCAACAACGGCTTCCACTGCCCGGTAGTGATCCGCGTGGCCATAGGCGGTTACCTGAACGGCGGCGCCATCTATCACAGCCAGTGCGGAGAAGTGGCCTTCACGCATATACCCGGACTGCGCG
>JANYCV010000559.1 GCA_025360145.1 Acidobacteriaceae bacterium | reverse complement strand
GGAGCGAAGTTTGAGCCGCCGCTGCTGCTCTCGTTGTTGTCAATTCCGTCGAGAGTGATGTTGAAGGCGCGATCGCGCGAACCGAAGACGACCACCGCTCCGCCGCTAATCGCTTGGGTGTCGATGACGCCGGGCTGCAGGTCTACAAGACCAATCGGATTCCGGCCGCGAGTTCCGACAATCGGCAGGTCCTTAATTGTTTTTTCGTCGATTACGTTGCCGAGGTTCGCGGAGGAGCTGGTTTGCACCGCCTCAGCCGCGCCGCTGACTTCGAGGACGTCGGCAACGGCACCAACGGCGAGGGCGATGTTGACGGTTGTTGGTTGTCCGATGGTAACTTTGTTATCTCGGGAAGCGAATTTGCGGAAACCCGGAGCTTCCGCCGTTACCGCGTAGGTTCCGGGCTGCAGTGCTTCGAAAGTGTAGGCGCCGGCGGAAGTCGTCGTCGTCGTGAAGGCTGTGCCCGTGCCCTGATTCACTAGCCGCACGGCGGCATTGGCGATTGTTGCGTCCGATGGGTCGGAAACCACTCCAACGAGGCGGGAGGTTGTCCCTTGACCGAAGACGGAACTCGAGATTAGAAAAAAAAGGACTGGAAGACTACGGCTCCAGGTTCGCATGCAGTTATGCTAGCAGAGCGCAGCGGCGCGGTTTCGCGTGGACGTGTCCGTCGGGCTGTGAAACCTACGCGCCTTTGCTGGCTGCGCGAGGCGCTCGCTGGAGGTCCTTAGGTGCGCTGTTTTCCGGCTCGCTACTCTACTGCCTTTCTGCGAACCGGCGGCCGATACGGGTGCCCGAAGTTTTTACAAGGTTGTTACACTTTCCCAACAACTTCCGGACCACAAGTTTCTAGTATTATTTTAGATTGCTTCAGGGGCCTCTGAAAGTTTTAATAGTCAAGGATAGGGGAATTACATTGAGGAAACAGACTCAGAAATTGATTTATTGTTTGGTCGCCGGGTTGCTGCCGATCGCTGTGTTCGGGTTCAGTTCGGGACCACCGATCCCCCGCGCCGGAGTTCCGGGAGACGCTGGCGGCCAGAATTGCAGCTCATGCCACCGGACCTTCGGAGGTGCGAATGCAGATCCGGCCGGAAGCGTGAAAATTGAAGCAGCCACCTACAAACCGGGTGTTCCTCAGGTTATCAAGGTGACTGTGCAACATCCTGAGGCGCTGCGATGGGGGTTTCAACTCACTGCGCGGCTGAAAGGAGACGATCAGAAGATGGCCGGTACGTTTACCGTCGATTCGAATGTTCAAGTCAGGTGCAGTCCGACCGGCAATTCTCCTTGTAATGGAGCACTTGAGTTTGCCGAACATCGTGAAGTCTACACCCATGGCGGTGTAAATGGATCCAAGACTTTTGAGATTGAATGGAACCCGCCGGCAAGTGAAGTGGGCGAGGTGATTTTCTATGCGGCTGGAAATGCGGCAAACGGGGACGGCAATCTAACGGGAGACCGAATCTACACGACCACTTTGACAGTTGCGGCCGGTGGTGCCTGCACGCTGACGAAGAAGCCGGCATTGCGCGGCGTGGGAGATGCGGCGGCAGGGAAACCGGGGCTGGCGATGAACAGTCTGCTCTCGATCTACGGCAACGACTTTCAGGTGGCGGGAAGTTCCCGGCTGGCTGGCCCTGCCGATTTCGTGGGCGGTGCTTTTCCGAAGCAGCTTGGTTGTATCGCTGTGGAAGTGGCAGGGCAACGAGTGCCGGTTACTTATGTTCAATCCGACCAGATCAATGCCCAGGTACCAACGCTGACGCAGACCGGGACGGTGAACGTGCTGGTGATAGCAAACCCCGGCCAAGTGAATGAACTCCGGAGCGATGTGGGTACGATCAGCCTGCAGAATTACGCTCCGCAATTGTTCACATTCAACGGCAGCAGCGTAGCGGCGTTAATTGCGGGGACTGCTACTCCGGTGGCGAATCCCAGCGTGGCTGCCAGCGGCCGGCCGGCGAAACCAGGGGAGATCATCTCGTTGTTTGGTACCGGATTCGGTCCGACGGAACCGGTTTATCAAGCAGGCGAGATTGCAAGTAGTACGACTCCGGTGAAGCTTCGCGATCCCGTCACGATAGCGGTGGGTGGAACTACATTGGCCGCCTCCGATGTACTTTTCGCCGGGGCGGCGCCGGGATTGATCAGCGGTCTATATCAAATCAATATCCGGATACCGGCGGCGACGGCGGACGGAGATATTCCGGTATCGGTTCAGATCGGTGGCATTACTTCGGCGACGGGTACTACGATTCCGGTGAAGCGATAGATTTCTTTTGAGTGGGGTAAGAGGCAGGGACGGGTGTACCTGCCGAAAACTGAAAGCATTCCCGGCGATGATTCTTGTAGCGCCGGGGTGCTTTCCGGGTTTCTGAACGAGTTGACAACGATCGGAAGAGCGCGACCAGGGGGTCGCGCGCGGGCGAGGGCGCCCGCCCCACCTCCAGACCATGATTCTACGTAACAGTTCCTGGAGAGCGGCGCGCCGTGGCAGCCCGGCTCCGCTGGAATTCAGGGGGTACCTGAGCTGTTACGATTCTACGTAGGGCATTTTCTATTTTCGACGGACTCCTCGCAATTCTTTCTTATAATTCCAGGGTGCCGGGATCGATTAGAATTGATCCATACGTATATGAATGTGCCGATGCGAAGAATGGCATTGACGGCCGGAGTGTTGCTCACAATTTTCCAGGTGCTCGGCTTTGCCGCGGAGAAGGGATTCCCCAAGAAGGCGCAAATCGCCTACGACGAGGGTGTCCGCCACGAGAATAGTGGTGCGCATGAACCGGCTGTGCGAAGTTTTTCAACGGTGCTGGAACTGGCTCCGGATAGCGCGGCGGCCCATCGACGCCGCGGCAGAAATCTGTTAGCGCTGAAGAAAGCAACCGAAGCGCTACCCGATTTTGAAGAAGCTCTCAAGGCGGACGCCGCCGATGCGGAAGCCTGCCAGGGGCGCGGTGAGGCCAACCTGCAGCTTGGGAACGCCGAAGCAGCGGTGGCCGATTTCACTAAAACATTGGAGTTGAAGCTGGTGAACTCGGCGGTATATACGCTTCGCGGCGAGGCGTACGCGAAGTTGCGCCAGAACGACAAGGCGATTGTCGATTACACACAGGCGATCCGGCTGCGGCTGGACAATCCCGATCCGTATGGAAAACTGGGCGCGCTCTACATGGAGCTGGGGCGGTATCGCGATGCGATTGAGCAGCTATCGCGCTGTCTGGAATTGAAGGACGGCGACGCGGATATACATCTGCTGCGCGGGTCCGGTTACGGCCAGATTGGCGACTACGGAAAGGCGATTCAGGATTTTGGCAGAGCAATTGATCTCCGTCCGGAGATCCCGCGCGGTTACCTGTATCGCGGCCTGGCGCTGGAACGCACGGGCCAGTCGCGGAAGGCGTTGGCGGACCTGGATGAAGCCGCCAAGCGGGAACCGGGAGAGGTTTCGATCTACATGGCGCGAGGTTCCATTTATGCGCAGTTAGGCGAACACCAAAAGGCGCTTGAGAACCGCGTGGAACTGGTTCGGTTGAAGCCCGAGATGGCGGAATCTTACGTGGCCCGCGGCGGATCGTTTCATGCCGTGGGGCAGCATGACAGGGGGCTGGCGGACCGGACGGAGGCGATCCGGCTGAATCCGGACTTGGCGGAGGCGTGGTGTGCGCGCGGGAGTGCCTATTATCTGCTGGGAAAGTATGAATTCGCGGTGGTGGATTTGAGGCAGGCGCTTCGATTGCAGCCCGCGTATCGGGAAGCGTCCGATGTGCTGAAACTGACGGAAGCGCGGATTGCGGGCATGACCGCCGAGGACAGGGCGAAGCAGGCGGCTGCGCCGTTGATGACGCGGGAGGCCGAGCGGGTGCAGCAGGCGATGAAGGTGCCGCAACCGGTGGCTGAGACGAAGCCCGCTTCAGTGGCGCCAAAGCCTGTGGAAGTAGTGAAGGAGGTTTTGGTGCGGAAGATGGAACCGGCCGCACCAAAGCCGGTGGCGGCGAAACCGGCCACTGCGGAAGGACACAACCTGCGCGGACGCCAGTTGACTACCGCCGGCAAATACGGCGAGGCAATTCAGGAACTGAGCGAGGCCATCCAGATGAAACCGGGGCTTGCGACCGCCTATAACGCGCGTGGGTACGCCTACATTTTGACCCGGCAGTATGGGAAGGCGATTGAGGATTTTAATGCGGCGATACGGATCAATCCCTCCTATGCCAATGCGTTTCAGAACCGCGGGTCGGCCAAGAAACTCTCGGGCGATGGGAATGGCGCTCAGCAGGATTTGGAGCAGGCGAAGAAATTCACCGCGCAGTGATGGCGGCTAACAGGCCTGCGGTTTGAAAGCACGGTGGCTCTTCCGCGCGGCAGAAAGACGGCCGGGATCGCCTTGGCGGCCACGCTGCTCGAGATACCTGGGGCACGGGCTTCGCCAAAGGCGATAGCAAGGCTTGGTGGATTACAAGCCGGATGGCGGTCTGCTATGATCGTGGACCGAACATGATACTCCGAACTATTTCCATGATGATGGCTGCCGCACTGATGGCCGCCGCGCAGCAAGGCGACTCCGCGTTTCCGGCACACAAGGTGGTTGGCAATGTGTACTACGTTGGGTCGACGGCGTTCGCCTCCTACCTGATTGCGACGCCGCAAGGGCACATTCTGATCAACAGCAGTTTTGAAGAGACGGTGCCGTTGATTCGCGCCAGCGTGGAGAAACTTGGGTTTAAGTTCGCCGATATCAAGATCCTGCTGGACAGCCACGCGCATAGCGATCACGTGGCCGGCAACGCTCTGGTGAAAAAACTGACGGGCGCGCGTGTGATGGTGATGAAGGGCGACGAAACGGTGGTCGGGACCGGAGGCGGTGGAGACTTTTTCTACACTAACCGGTGGAAGGCTTGCCCTGTGGACAAAGTGCTGCATGACGGCGAGAAGGTGTCGCTGGGGGGCAGTGAACTGGTGGCCCATTTGACCCCGGGGCACACTCGCGGTTGCACTACCTGGACCATGACGGCGACTGAGAA
>JANYCV010000555.1 GCA_025360145.1 Acidobacteriaceae bacterium | reverse complement strand
CGATACACCTTTCCATCGGGCGAAGTGCCCGCGTAGACCGCTCCATCGGGGCCCACGGTAAGCGCAAAAATCTCCGGCTGCGGCGCCGTCCATAGAAGCGTGCTCTTCCCCGGTCCGTCCACACGAAACACGCGGCCGCGGTGCCCGGTGCCCAGATACAGCGTGCCATCCGCGGTCTGTGCCACACTCCAAATCGATGGCTGGTCGGACGTGAATATCGTTTCCAGGCTCGGCGCCAGCAGAATCCGGCCATCTCGGGTCAGCGACACTCCCTGAAATCTGCCACGGGTAAAATCCTGGTAATTCGACATTTCCCAGGATGCGGTGCTGGCGCCGAATGCCATCACTGCCCCCAACAGGGAGACACAAAGCAGCCTCATCATTCCTTCACTTCCACTTGGATTGTCTTCGAGCCTGAAATAACAACTTCGCCGGCGCTGAACTCCATCTCGGCCACGGTAGACGGCCGGGATATCGCCGCCGGCGCAGCTTGCGATCGAGCCAGAATCATAGACACTGACGGCGGAGGATCAGGCATATCGTGCCCGTCTATCTGATAAGCAGGATCGGCCCGCCAAACCCGTAGATACCCTTTTCTGTTTCCGCGCAGTCCGTTCAGGAACGAGACAATCTCCACTGCCGGACGAGGCTGGGTGACGCTGAACTGCCGCGCCTCCGCGCTGTTAGTCGTGCTGCCGTCGGCCACCGTGAAATAGAGAAGCCCCAGCGGAGCGCCGATGGGAACGGTGTAAGTCAGCTTCTTAGTCAGCTCGGTGCCGTTCTCGCCCGAAAGCAACGCGGTGACTTCCACCTGCTCGCCCGGACGAACGGTGCGCTTCGACGCCCAAACCCGATCGATCTGCATCTGTTTCTTCTGCGGGAACGAATCGATCACCAGGTTGATGCGCTTCAGGCTGAGCGAATCCAGATTGTTCTGCAATGCGTAAGCCACAGGCATCGCAGTAGCCAGCGAGGCCAGTAGCGGCGTGTTGAAATCGCCCGCATAAATATTGTCGAAACGGACCGGCTCAGGTCCATTCTCGAACTCCACCGTTCCATGCAGGGCGATGCTGGAAGGCCCAAGCGTACGTTCGGTGGAATCGAGCGCGGAGTACATCGCCATCTGCATCAGCAGGGGCGAAAGCAGCCGGTCGTTGACGATTTCCATTCGATAGGTGGACGTCCGCCCGCCGCTGTTCACCGCAATCGATAGCGGAACCATGCGCGGCCGCCGGCCGAGTTCGCCGGCTACCGCTGTGTTGTGATCTGAGGTGATGGCACCCAGCCATTCACCGGACGACGAGATTTTAAACGAGGACGATAGATTCGCCAACAGCGTAATCACGGAGGCGCGGGCGAACGGCAGTTCCGTGCTTCCTACCGACAGGAAGCGATGACCGAACGCCCAGATCCGGTTTCCATCGATGTGCGTCACCGTTCCGTCCGCGCCGATGCTCAGGTCCCCGGATGCCAGTTGAACGGAGATCATGGACCCCGGCTGCAGCGGTCCGCTCGCCGGTCTCGCGGCGGCGGATGCACCTCCGGAAACGCCCTGCCGGGGCTCCAGCCCCAACGAGCGCAGTTGCGGGGCGAAATGTTCCAGCGTGCCCGCGCTGAATCCGCTGAACGAGACCGGGGTAGCAATATCGATGAGCTTGGAATCAAACGTCCCGCGAGAATCGCGCTTCGGGAACGACGCCATCAAATTGTCGCCAGATAGAGAGAACCCGGCCCGAGCCTTTCCGTCGCCGCCGGACTGCTCCGTCACCATCTCTTCAATCGGACGAATGCCGGCGATCGGTTCCTTTGAAAAAGGGAATGCCATGGCCACCGCACCCACCAGCCTGCCGTCAATGTAGACCGGGCTTCCGCTCATCCCCTGCATAACGCCCGTCTTTTCCAGCGGACCGCCAGAGAGACGGGCGAGAATGATGGACTGCTTCGGGCCGCTATTTTCCAGTACGCCCAATATCTCAACCTGGAAGTCCTCCACTTCGTCACCGGCGAACACCGTCCTTCCGGTGGCGTGCATACCCTGCCGCAGGTCCTTCAAAGGAAAGAAAGCGGGGTCCGCCGCGGCAAGGCAGACCGCCGTAGTAAAATAGAGAATTATCCGGCAGTTGAACACTATCTCCATTTTAGACGCCTCCAAAGGGTCTGGATATTCAGACGTGTGTGGTAGTCTGTCGGTTGTGGGTGAATGCACGGGTTTTCCACCGAGTCGATTACGATGAGTTCAGATGCAGATTCAATGCCGTTTCCGGCCGTTGAGCTAGACCCCAAACCGCAGCCCCCATGGCTCACCATAGCTTGGTTCTCCGCGCTTCTGGTTGCCTGTTACTTCCCCATTCTCCTGCAATTAGTGCGGAAATGGTACAACGATGAAGATATGGGGCACGGCTTCTTCGTCCCCGTGATCGCGGCGTATATTGCCTGGCAGAACAAGGACAAGCTGTTTGCAAGCGGCCTTCGTACTAACAATTGGGGCTTGGCGATCATCGTTTTCGCCGGGCTGCAACTTTATGTATCCACGTTAGCCGCCGAACTGTTTACGCAGCGCACCGCGTTTATCGAATCGATCATCGGCGTTATCTTGTTCCTGGGCGGCATGCCGGCGCTGCGGATTCTGTCGTTCCCCATCGTGCTGTTGTTCTTCATGGTACCCATTCCATCTGTCATCTATACGCAGATCACTTTCCCGCTGCAGATCTTCGCCAGCCAGGTTGCGGAATTCTCCCTGAATTTGATGGGTTACGCCGTCCTGCGCGACGGAAACGTGCTGGAACTGGCGAGTCAGAAACTGTCGGTGGTGGAAGCTTGCAGCGGAATCCGCTCGCTGCTGTCGCTCACGTTTCTCTCTTTGGTGTACGCTTTCTTTTTCGACACACGCGTCTGGATGAGGTATTTTCTCTTCGTGGCAACCATTCCCATCGCCATCGTAGCGAACTCCATCCGCGTCACCTTCACCGGCATTTTGAGCGAGATCCGTCCGGATCTGGCACATGGTTTCTTCCACTCGGCATCCGGCTGGGTCATCTTCATGATCGCCCTCTTCATTCTCGTGATGGTGCACCAAGCCGTCAGCCGGATCATCAAGGCAAGTCATCCGAATGCAAACTAACGATCAAGGGTTCCTGAAATCCCGGCAGGCTAAAATTCTCAGCGCGATCCTCATTTCTCAAGCTCTGCTGTTTTACGGCATGTCTCGCGCGGAAGCAAATCCGGAGAGCCGTCCGTTGAACGACTTGTCTGAACAGTTGGGAAGCTGGCGGATGTCAAAGCAAGGTGTCATCGACGACGAAACGCGCGAAGTTCTGAAGGCCGACGAACTGCTGAACCGCGGTTACGTCAACATGGCCCTTCGGGTAGAAGCGAATCTGTTTGTCGCCTACTTCAAGACGCAGCGCACGGGACAGACGCCGCATTCTCCGAAAAACTGCCTTCCCGGAAATGGATGGACACAGACCCTTTCCGACACCATCAACGTGACCGTCCCTGGCCGCGCGGAGCCGATTGAAGTGAACCGGTATCTGGTTTCCAAGGGCGAGAACAAGAGCATCGTTGTGTACTGGTATCAATCCCGCGACCGGGTAGTGGCGAGTGAATACCGTGCGCGGTTTTATACGGCCGCCGATGCCATCCGCTTCAATCGCACCGATACTGCTCTGGTCCGTGTGGTCGTGCCCGTGGTCGATGGCGACGATAAGCGAGCCACCGCCGCGGCAATAGACTTCGTGAAGGATTTCTTTGTTCCGCTACGGCAGCACTTCCCCGCTTAACCGGATGAGATTCCCGGCCGCTGTGCTGCCCGGTTGCGCCGCCTGCCTGGAGCAGAGCCCAGCTCCTACACTGCCCGCCAACAACGGCGAACTCGCATAAACGATCGACACCACCTACCCCAGCCTTCCGCCACACTACATCCGAATCCTACGGCACCGGGCGCGGACAACCCGCCGATTATCCATGCGCTGACTTTCATTCCCAAGAACCTGGACCGTACGAAAAAGCATCCGCTGATTCTGCTGGCGCAGGGCAGGGTCCACGGCAACTTCGGAACAATGTAGATCCACACCGTTCGCGAACTCGTGGGCAAGGGTACAGCATCATGGCCACCGAATATCGCGGCAGCACAGGCTATGGCCGCGATTTTTACGACGAGATCGACGATGTATTCGAGGGACGGAAGTGGATGCTCTCGAACTACAGCTTTCTCGATCCGGCGCGCGTGGGAATTATGGGCTGGAGCCACGGCGGTCTTATCACCCTGATGAATATCTTCCAGCATCCGGACGCTTTCGCCGTGGCGTATGCCGGAGTGCCGGTGAGCGATCTGGTGGCGCGCATGGGCTACAAATCGGTGAGCTATCAGGCGATCTTCTCGGCGAAGAATCACATCGGGAAGACGGCGGCGGAAGACGTGAAGGAGTATCAACGGCGGTCGCCTGTGTTTCACGTCAGGAATCTGGCCACGCCGCTGCTGATCCACACCAACACCAACGATGAAGACGTGAACGTGCTGGAGGTAGAGCGGCTGATCGCTGCATTAAAATCCGAAGGAAAGAAGTTCGAGTACAAGATTTATCAAGCTGCTCCGGGCGGGCATGAGTTCAACCGGATCGATACCGATCTGGCGAAGCAGTCCCGCGCGGAGATCTACAAGTTCCTGGCATCGTACCTGAAGCCCTAGCCCCTGGCTAACGTCTCTTTCACAAACCGCTGCGGCTGGTTGAGGAACACTGCCTCCGCGCAGCAACGGCGTGTGACGATTCCCGATAGCCGGCAAAGCAACAGAGGCGGGTAGTTGGGTAATCCTTTTCTACTATTGATCGATCCGGCAGAATCGGGATACGATTTTTAGAATGGTTCGATCGATAGCTTCCGCCCTTCTTGTCTGCGTCTGTGCGTTCGGGCAAAGCAATTTCGCGACGATTAGCGGCAGGGTTGCGGATTCGTCGCACGCGCCCGTAGAGGGTGCACAGATCACGGTTCGCGCCAAAAACACCGGGGCGGTTCGTTCACTGAAGTCGAAGGCTGACGGGCTGTTTGAAGTCGTCAACTTGTTGCCCGGCGAGTATTCAGTCAACGTCGAGGCAACTGGATTTGCGGCCGTCTCTCGCCAGCTCAGACTCGAAGTAGGGCAGAATCTGGGTCTCGACCTGGTCCTCAGCGTTGGTGACCAGCACGAAACTCTTGCGGTCGCCGCCGTTGCCGAAACACTGAAGACGCAAGATTCGAGCCTCGGAGAAGTCGTCGAGTCCAAGTCGATTCAGGATCTGCCGTTGAATGGACGGATGCTTCTCGATCTCGTGCTCACGGTTCCGGGTGCGCACGTAGGCCATGGCGCGCAGACAGGCACATCGAATCCGCTGTACTGGCGTCCGGGGCAAGCCTCGGCGATAACGATCGGCGGCAATCGCCCGAACGCCAACTATTTTCTGCTCGATGGCGTCAACAACACCGATCCCGCATTCAACACGCAGAACTTCAGCCCGTCGCCCGACGCCGTGCAGGAGTTTCAGGTGCAGACCGGGAGCTATAAGGCGGAGATGGGTGGGGCCGGCGGTGGTCAGATCAATATCATCACGAAGGCTGGAACCAGCAACTTCCACGGCACGGCTTACGAATATCTTCGCAACAGCGCGCTGGATGCGCGGACGTGGAATGAAATGCCAGGAACAACACACCTGGTGCAAAACAATTTCGGTGGTTCGCTCGGCGGGCCGGTGTATGGAAAGAAGACTTTCTTCTTCGCGAATTACGAGGGCTATCGGCAAACCATGGCGCAGACCTCGATCTCTACGGTGCCGACAGATCTTGAAGCCGGCGGTGATTTCAGCCAGAGCGGCGTTCCCATCTTCGATCCTGCCAGTAGCCACGCCAACCCGAACTTCAATCCAGCCTCGCCCGTCAGTACCTCCAATGCACAGGTGATTCGGGATCCGTTTCCGGGCAACGTGATCCCGCCCAGCCGGCTGAATACTGCGGCACACAAGATGCTTCAGAATTACGTGCCGCGGCCCAATCAGGACAACGGCATGATGGGCGGCATGACCATGATGGGCATACCCACTGTGCTCGGCAACAACGGCGGCCAGGCGTCGAACAATCTTCTCGACGTACGGAATTCCCGTATGATCACCGACCAGGGCACCATCCGCGTGGACCGCATCTTCGACGGTGGCGATTCGATTAACGTCCGCTACTCGGTCAGCGGCGAGCACGGGTTCATGCCGCAGAACCTGCCCGGCTACGGATTCAATCACGACAATCTGGGGCAGAACGGCTCTGTTATCTGGACGCGCATCCTCTCGCCCAACTTGGTGAATACAGCGTCGGCAAGCGTATCGCGGCTCGCCATGTTCCACTACGCCGAAAACAATGGAGTCAATGACATTGTGAGCGCCCTCGGCATCACGGGCGTGAACTTCGGTGGCCAAGGGGCCTGGGGCGCTCCCTATTTCAACGTGCAGGGTTATTCTCCCTTGGGAGATTCGTGGCTCGCTACACCGATGCACATGTGGAATACAATTCTGGAGGGCCGCGATACGCTGAGCTGGCAGCG
>JANYCV010000553.1 GCA_025360145.1 Acidobacteriaceae bacterium | reverse complement strand
GGCATCTCCCCGCGAGCGGCAATTGCAGCGGCGTAGAAAAGCGCCTGGGTCGCGATGTCAAGCTTCACCGGATCGGCTTTAGAACCATCACGGCCCGCGAGACGGCGAAGAGTGTTGACAACCTTCGCGGAACTCTCTTCTTTCAAATGTTCAAGAAGTGCCTTACATTCGTCATGGAAATCACCTATCGTATCGAGATCATGTTTTTCGCGTTGAAGTGCGCTGGCCAAATCACGGCTGTGATCGGCCTCCACTTGTAACCGCCTCACTTCGAGATCATCCAGGCTGGATTCAAGAGCAAGAAGTTGCTGTTGAACCTCGTTGACGGCTTTCTGGTTTTTCTCTATTGTAGAGGCCGCTTTGGTTGCCGCTACAATGATTTTCCCAGCAAGAGCAGTGGCGTTTCCGGCCTCACTGTCAGTGCCGCTCTTGTCCTTGGACACCAGAAATTTGACCAGTTCACCGGCCGCCGCATTCGCGTCAGCGCCGTAGCCAAGCAACCTCACCGCACTCTCGGCGGCGCTAGAAGCGGAATTGACTTTGCGTTGTTGAATTCGATTCTTGGCTTGCAGAATCGATCCTTCAATGCGGAGAACGTCAGCTTTATGCTTGAGCAGTTCGCTATCACTCGAACCAGATTTCATCGGAGCTTCACACACACTTCTGACCGAACTCCAACTCCCCATTGCAACCGTGTTTATCGTGTTCCTAAGTAGAACTGCAGCGCCGCTGAATAAGCTGTCCGCCTCCAGTTTCGCAAGGGTATCCAGGTTCTTCAGCTCTTTCTCGAAAATCGTGCTGTTCCCCAATGCCTTGCCAGCCTCGGCCGCCTTCTGCGCCGCTTCATCTCTGGGCTTATTGTAGAGCCTCTGACCAGAAGCGATTGCGCAAAATACCAGGAGTGTCCCTGCGCCTATAACTCTGAACTTAATGTCGATCATCTGCCCTCTCTGCGCGGTGGCCGACGGATCAGGTTCACCTCTAATCCTCCGCTGCCCCGCTCGAACTTCAATCCATACTCGCGTATTAGTTCTCGATAGCTATAGCGTGAAATCCGGCGAGAAGGGGACACATTTAAAGCCTCTTTCTTCACGGGGAAGAAAACGATAGGGGACATTGAATACTGGAACGTGTCCAGAATCACGCCGGGTGTAGCCGACGAAGCTTGCTCAGCGGGCCTCCCGTGAATCGAAACGGCTGGCAACGCGGAAAGTGTCCCTGATGCATGAACCGATAATCCGAAATCATGGCACGATCGAGGCCCCAAATTCTGATCAACCGTCTCTTAACCCTGAAATTTACGCATCTGCATGATCTGACATACCATCCAGACGATAAAATCAGCAAGAGCACGCGGCAAGCCATTGCGGCACTGGAGAAAAAGGAGATCAAAAGAAAAGGCGTTGCCATCTACAGGCGACTTCCCATCGAGCGACAGGGCCGCATTCACGAGCGCCGCTATCTTAACCGCTGGGCCGAAGCTGGAAGCGCGCCCAGCTTTATTCCGCCGGGTGTAAACTACTATCCAGTGCAAAAAAAGCCCACAGTGAAATACTCTCGCAGAGACTTAAGCCTGTTACTACCTGCCCTGGTGGCCGCTAACGCCGCAGCCGCCGAGCCAGCCACCCTGCCGTCAAAGGCCTTTTTGTTCGATGACCTCCCAGTTCGCAAGACAGGCGAAAACCGCTCGCGTGCCATGTTCAACGGCCTGACCCACAGCGGCTTCCCGCTGGAGATGCACCAAACGGAACTGGCGCCCGGCGATGCACCGCATCCGCCCCACCACCACGTTCACGAAGAAATGATGATGGTTCGCGAAGGAACCATGGAAGTGACAATTTCCGGCAAGGTTTCCACCCTTGGGCCCGGTTCGGTCGCCTACGTTGCATCGAATGAAGAGCACGGCTGGCGAAACGTAGGCAAAACACTCGCCCACTATTTTGTAGTCGCTTTGGGCCAGGGCAAGCCCTGAACGAAACAGAATCCGCCGGCGAACCTCTCATATCCGGGTGATTCAATGCGAACCTGGCTTCTCACATTCGTCGTACTTGCTACGGCCGGCCTCAGCGGCTGCACGTCGACAGTTGACCAAACCGAACGGCGCCGGACAGACGACTCAGACACCGCGTCACAAAAGGCAGGCAAGGTGGCGCACGACCTGGCGAAGGAAACCGACGAAGCGGCCCGCAAGGCAGGCCGTGAAATAAAGAATGCAGCGAAGGAATTGCGCGAAGGCTGGAAAGATGCCGAGCGCGAAGATCCCATCAAACCAAAGAAGCCTTAACGCTTCACCTGCGCGGCGATCGCTTTGCGCGTCTGTTCCAGCGTGCCGCGGAGCGATTCCGCCGGCACA
>JANYCV010000545.1 GCA_025360145.1 Acidobacteriaceae bacterium | reverse complement strand
GGATACAGGTGCCGTGGCGGCGAAAACTTCAAACTGAACCGGCACCGTAACAGGCCCATTCGCGGCATTGGTTGTCACTGCAACGCTGCCCTGGTAGATGCCCGGAGCGGTGGTGGCCGCGGGGTCGGCGGTCAGCGAAATCCCGCTGAACCCGCTAGGGGTCGCCGCCGTCAACCAGTTCCCGCCAGCGGCCGTAGTGGCCGTTGCGCCGGTAATCGAAAGCGTTCCCAGACCGCCGTTCGCGATGGATACGAACTGCGTGGATTTCGGACTTCCCTGGGCCACGCGGAACGATACCAATCTATTCGGGGTAAGTCTTGCAATCGGCTGCGAAGTCACATGCAGGGTAACCGGAGTGCTCTTGTTGTCCGCGGCGAAGTTGGAACCCGAAGTTACGATGGTCCCGGTGTAATTTCCCTCCGCCATTCCAGGCAGATGCTTACCGGTAATCTGATAAGGAACGTTAAATGTGAAGCTCCCCGATCCGTTAAGCGACAGGAACGGCAGGTTGCTCTGTGTGGTGATGGTTGCGTTCAGCTTGCTGCCGGCCACAAATCCGATGGTGTCGGAAGAACCGTTGGGCGCGGCATACAAATCAGCCTTGTCCGGAACGGCCGTGCCTACCTGAACAGTGACGGAAATCGTCTGCGGCGCGTCCACCGCGTTGGGATCGCTAACTGTCACAAGGCCGGTATAGCTGCCCCGTGCCAGGGCACCGGATTGCACATTGAATATAATCCGGCCGCCGCTGACAATTGGAGTAAGCCAGGGAACCGGCGACTTTACGCTTAGATTGAGGCTGCCGTCTCCGGCGTTGGTGTAATCCACCGCAGGTGCGCTGGCAGACCCGCCTTGCACAACGACAACTGGACCCACCGCTGTGGTGGAAAGACGCAGTTTCGGCGCGGCAGACGCACTGGCGGCGAACGTCAATAAGAACACACTCGTATAGCGAAATACTTGTTTGAGACCCATTCCATTGCTCCTTTTTAGAAAATCCACATGGTATCGAACGGAAGAAACGCAATGGAAACAGCAGCTTCAGCGGCTCTCAACGATCCGAGTCGCGTGTAGCGGACGCTGCATCCAACACAGAAGCACTGCCAATCATGAACGAGATGGCGATGGTATAGAATCGGGCCGTGTATAGCCCGTCGAAACAAGAAGCAGCTTGAATGCCAAAACCGGGCGCGTCCACCGACATAATGGAGCCTGGGAAGATCGGCGGAGATCCTGCTGCCATGGCCTCAATATAGCATGCCGAATCGCCAATTGAACCTATTGGCGCGGGCGAAAGGAAACAGGTAAATTAGGGTATGTTCCGTTCCATTCGGGAGCAGGTCGACACAATATTCCGGGAAGATCCCGCAGCCAAAAGCGTGCTGGAGATTGTCCTGTGTTATCCGGGGTTTCATGCAATCCTGTTGCACCGCTTGTCTCATCGCCTATACAACGCCGGAGTTCCGCTGCTGCCGCGATTCATCTCCCAGATCGGACGGTTTCTGACCGGGATCGAAATTCACCCCGGTGCCACCATCGGCCGGCGATTCTTCATCGATCATGGTTCCGGCGTAGTGATCGGCGAAACATCGGAAATTGGAGATGACGTGCTGATCTATCAGGGCGTCACACTGGGCGGCACGGGAAAGGAAAAAGGCAAGCGCCATCCCACACTTGGTAATCATGTGGTGGTCGGCACGGGTGCGAAAGTATTAGGTAGTATTACTATTGGTGATCATGTCAAAATTGGGGCGGGCTCGGTGGTGATCCACCCGGTTCCCGATCACTCCACGGTGGTGGGCATCCCTGGCCGCGTTGTCCGGACCAGAATTGAGAACGAAGGACAGTTGGCGCACGGAAGTTTGCCCGATCCCGAAGGACAGGCGATTGAGGACTTAGGCCGGCGGATTGAGCAGTTGGAGCAACTTGTGCACGATTTGAAAGAAGAAAAACTATCGACGAGGCATAGCACGTGACCTTTTTGCTGTTCCTATTTCTTGCCGCAGGTGCTCCAAAGGATGCGGTCGCTGAGACCTATACCTATTGGATTGAACCGTGCAGCCGCCCGGATGCCGAGTGCGAGGCCAACGATGTGCAATTGGCCGAATGGGCCTTGTCTGCTTGGCAGAAAGCATCCGCGGGTACTCTCAAATTCGAAAAATCTCCGCTTAGCAAGGCCAGAATTCGGCTTTACTGGGCCTCCTCCGGCAACCAGGGCCTGTATGGCGAAGCCCGGCCAATCATGGTGGACGGCAAGACGGGCGCCGAGGTAAACGTCCGTCCCGGCCTCCGCGCCTTGGGACACAAAGTGGAGGGCGAGGGCACGAAAGACCCGCTTTTCCGCGACACAATTGTCTATTTAACGTGTCTCCATGAACTCGGGCACGCTTTAGGGTTGCCGCACACGCGGGCGTTCACCGATATTATGTACAGCTTCGAGTACGGCGGAAATATCCTCGATTATTTCGGCCGGTACCGGCGCAAGCTCGGGACGGCAAGCGATATTCCGCTCCATACCGGATTCTCTCCGGAAGATCAGAAACGGCTGCTAGCTATCTATCAGGTGCCGGCTAAAGACGCGAAGTGATGGGTTATGAAATTTGCATTGCTGATGCCCGCGCTGTGTTTATTGGCCTCCTGCGGCAACCATGCCGCGCCCGAAGCAAAGCAGCCCCTTTCGCCCGAGCCCGTTAAAATTCTCCAATTCTATGCCGGCAGTGGCACGGTGGCGCGCGGCGGGCAGGTGTTGATCTGTTACGGCGTCGAGAACGCGAAGACCGTCCGGCTGGAGCCGCGCATTGAAACAATTGCACCGTCGTTCAACCGCTGCTTCCAGTATTCTCCGGTCGCCACTTCAGAGATCAAGTTGATCGCCACCGGTGCAGACGGATCCGAATCATCCAAAACGCTTGCAATCACGGTGGCAGGCGTGGCACCGCCTCCCAAGGGCCAATTGATTCTCTTTTTCGTTTCCAGCGGTAAATCCGTAGTTCCCGGTCAACAAGTGACGCTCTGCTACGACACCCGAAACGCCAGTTCTGTAAGAATTGAGCCGTCCCCGGTGGATCGAAAGCTCGCAGCTAAAGATTGCGTCGCGCAGCAGGTTACCCGGAAAACCAAATTCACACTCATCGCCCGCGGCGCAAACGGCGAAGAGGATCGTGAATCGTTGCAAGTGGATGTTAAGTGAGGGCGCGTAAACACCCGGCGGGAATTATGGCTGGAACAAGGCCCCGCCGGAGTTGCCCGCAGCATTACAGAGCGCGTTATTTAGATTGGCAAGCGGCAGGCCTTCCCGCAGGGCCAAGTCAAGGTACGCGGCGTCATAGACACTGAGCCCGTGACGATCGGCCAAGCTGAACACGCCATCATAGGAAACCGGATCGGGTAGCCGGATGGGCAGACCCTTGAGGGATTCGAAGAAATCCTGGGCGTCGGCGTGGGTGATGCGCTTGCGTCTCAATCCAACCAGCACGCAGTTACGCACTTCATAGGCCCACAGGCGGGGCGCTACGGCTTCGAGCGGAGTGGAGATGGCTCGGAGAGTGGCGTTTGAATCATCGGTGCACTCATTTGAAAAGCACCACGCCGCAGCGACTGACGAGTCAATGACGAGAGCCGGCATTTAGGGACGTTCCTGATTGATGTAATCATGAACGGTCCAGCCTTCGGGATCGGGTTTCACACGCTTTTGCAGTTGAAAAATGCGGGCCGCCGCTTCCTGCGGGGAGCGTGGCGCGGCCGAAGGCGCTTCCTCATCGGCGAGCTTCTTCAACCATGCTTCCAGCGTCAGGCCATGCGCCGCCGCTTTCGCCTTGAGCGCCGCCGCCTGTTGGTCGGGAATTTCAATCATAGTCATAGGCCAAAACTCCTGCTATCTTTTCAGCGTACAAGGATATGAAGCCTCTTGTCACGAATTGCAAATCCGGGAAGCACGAGTGTCGGATATTACATTCAGCAAATCCTCAGCATCAACTGCGACAATACAGTAGCATATAGACTCTGGATGCAGCCCCGTCTCGCACCAATCACTCTCGGACTGCTCCTCGCCGCCAGCGCGTCAGCGCAGCCGCCACCGCTCACGCTGGATGACTGCGTCGCACGCGCCTTTTCGGCGCCCTCCTCCGTGACCCTGGCGAAACAGGACATGGAAATCGCCCGCCTGGGAATCACCGCTGCGCGCGCCGGCTTCCTGCCGCAGACGCAGCTCAACAACCTGTTCATCTACAACAGCCCGTCCGGCACGCCCGACACCGGCCGCTTCACCGCGCTCAACGGCGTCCGCGAATATAATCACGTAGTCTCTTCCACAATGGAACTCGACACCTCGGGCCGGCTCCGCGCCGCCTACGCCCGGGCCAAGGCAGACCAGCGGATCACCTCCGCGAACGTGCAGCTCACCCAGCGGGATCTCAAGCGGCAGGTTACGATCGCGTATTACCGGCTGCTGCTCGCCCGCCATCTGGTGACAGCAAACGGTGACATGCTCACGCGCGCATCTGGCTTTGAATCGCTCACCAGGAAACTGTTCGGCGGCGGCGAAGTGGCGCAGGCCGACGTAGTGAAGGCTTCTTCACAGGTGGCGTTCCTCAAACAAGCACTCAATGCCGCGCAGCTCGACGCCAGCATTGCGAACCAGGACCTGGCCTCCTTCTGGACCGCTGACGTAGGCGCCGAACTGAATATAGCCGACACACTAACCCAACCCGTGCCACCGGAAAACGCCGCGCCGGCGCAACCGTATCTGAAGCGAATCGAGTTCAATCTGCTGGAGGCGGTACGCCAGGGCTTTGAGGCCGACGAGCGCCGGTTTCGCGCCGAGCGCTATCCGCAGCTCACCTTCAATTATCAATACGGAATCGATTCGAATCGCTTTACCTGGCGCGACCGCGGCTCGGCGGCATTCTTCACCTTCCACATTCCGGTCTTCGATTTCTTCCGCAATCGAAGCCTCGCACAGCAGTTTCATGTGCGCGCCGAGCAGGTCGGCACCAACCGCGAAATATCCTCGCGCAACTTCTCCAGGGAATACCAAACCGCACTGGCCAGGGTGACGTTGATCTACGAACAAATCGGGTTGGCCCGTCAACAAGTGGAAACCTCGGAAGAGAATCTTCGTCTCAGCAGCGTCCGCTATGAAGGCGGCGAAGGCCCTTCACTGGATGTGGTAGTGGCGCAAACGCAGCTCACGCAAGCCCGCTCCAACTATTTCACAGCTCTTTTCAACTACGCGAATGCGCGTGCCGATCTGGAGGTCGCCGCCGCTAAATGAGATACACCGCCCTAATCTTCTGTTCGCTTCTGCTAGTCCAGTGCGGTGGAAAGAAGGAAGAAACCGAAATAAAGCCGCTGGTCACCGTGAAGACCGCAAAAGCGGAGCAGACAGACATCCCGCTCACCGTCACCGCTCCGGCCACGCTCTTCCCGCGAACACAGGCAAGCATCGCCGCCCGCATTACCGCGCCAATCCGTGAACTCCGCGCCCGTAAAGGCGACTCAGTTCAGGCGGGGCAGGTGCTCGCACTCTTAGAGAATCGCGACCTGCTCGCACAGCGCCGCGAAGCCGCCGCGACGGTCGCCGACGCGCAAGCCACGCTGCAAAAGGCAGCAAGCGGAACCGTACCTTCCGAGATCGAGCGCGGCCGCGGCCAACTCGAGACCGCGCAAGCGAGCCTGAATCAGTCGCAGAAGATTTTCGACAAGCGGCAGGATCTGTTCAACCAGGGCGCAATCCCCGCCCGCGATCTACTCATCAGCCAGACCGAACTGGCCAACGCGAAAACCAACGTCGAAGTCGCCAGGAAGTCCCTTGACCTGCTGAAGAATCAGTCCGCGGACCGCGACATCAAAATCGCCGAGAGCCGCGTGGAACAGGCCCAAGCCCGCCTGGCGCTGATCGACACGCAACTGCTCTACGCGGAGATCCGCGCACCCTTCGCCGGAACAATCACCGAGCAGCTCCAATACGCAGGCGACATGTGCAGTCCGGCCGCGCCCATCTTCACGCTGATGGACATCGCAGTGTTGATCGCCCGCGCGCAGGTCCCCGAAGCCGGCGTGGCCCAAATCAAATTGGGCCAATCGTGTTCTTTCAGTTCCGGCGCCGAGGTCTCCCAAGGCCGCGTCTCGGTAATCAACAAGGCAGTCGACCCGGCCCGCCGCACGGTAGAAACATGGTGCGAAATCGCCAGACCCGCACCCTCTCTCCGCGCCGGTGTTTTCGGCCAGCTCAGCATCGCCACCGGCAGCATCCAAAAGGCCACGGTAGTGCCCGCCTCCGCCGTTCAGTTCGAAGAAGGAACCCACAACGGCTTCGTCCTGGTGGTGGACAACAAGAGCATTGTACACAAGAAGGACGTGGAGGGCGGCGAAATCTTTGACGGCAAAGTGGAAATCAGGAAAGGGCTCCAGCCCGGTGAAACGGTAGTGGTGGAAGGCGCATTCGGCACACCGGACGGCGCGCAAGTGCAATCAGCCGGAGCGAAGCCCGCCCAGGAAAAGACCGGAAAGGAATGACGGCTCAACTCGCCAAATTTGTCGAGGCGCATGGACGCGCGCTGGTGCTGGTAGTCCTCAGCTTCGCACTGGCCGGATTGCTGCTGATATTCCAGGTTCCCATCTCCATCTTTCCGCAGACCGATTTTCCGCGCATCATTATCCTGGTGGACAACGGCATCGCACCAATCGATGTTCAGACGCTTACCGTAACCCGGCCTCTCGAAGAAGCCATCCGGCAAGTACCGGGCATCACCAACATACGGTCGATCACCGCCCGCGGGTCCACCGAAATCAGCGTCTTCTTCCGTTGGGACATCGATATCAAGGACGCGCTGCATCTGGTTCAGGGGCGCATGTCGCAGATTACCTCTTCCCTGCCCCCGGGCACCCGCTTCTACATCAACCGGCTCACTTTCTCCGCATTTCCCATGATCGGCTTCAGCGTCACGTCGCCGAAGCGTAGTCTGGCCGAACTCTACGATCTCAGCTACTACGAACTCGCGCCGCGCCTCTACCGCCTGCCGGGCGTAGCCGAGGCGCGCATCGTAGGCGGCCGCGCGCCGGAAGTCCACGTAATCGTAGATCCCGATAAATTGAACGCTTACGGACTTCCGCTGACAAAGGTCGTCGACGCACTCCGAATCAACAACGTGATCTCGCCATCCGGAATGGTGCAGGAAAACTACCACCTCTACCTCACCACCATCACCGGCCTGCTGCGCCGGAAAGAGCAAATAGAAAACACCGTTGTGGACGTTGTGAAGGGCACTCCGGTGCTCATCAAGAACCTCGCCAGTGTGGAGCCCGGCGAGCGCCCTGCCTACAACATCGTCACCGCCAACGGACACCCCGCGGTGCTGGTCAACATCACTCAACAGCCGGACGGCAACGCGGTGGAAATTGCGGACGCGGTGAATCGCGAACTGGAGGCGATCAGGAAAACGTTACCGCCCGACGTCGAACTCAAGACCTTCTACGACCAATCCATCCTCGTCCGCGATTCCATCGGCAGCGTGACGGAAAGCATCCTCATCGGATTGGTGCTGTCGGTGGTGGTGCTTCTGCTATTCCTCCGCAACTGGCGCACCACCATGGTGGCGGCGGTAGTGATTCCGGTAGCCGTGGCCATCGCCGTCGTAGCCATGTACCTTTCCCACATGAGCTTCAATTTAATGACCCTGGGCGGAATCGCAGCCTGCATCGGCGTGGTAATCGACGACGCCATCGTCATGGTGGAAAACATCACCGTACACCTGGGGATGGGCCAATCGCCAAGCGAGGCCGCAGCCAGCGCGATTCAGGAATTGACACCGGCTCTCATTGGCTCCACGCTTACGCCCATCGTCGTGTTCGTTCCACTGGTATTTCTGGGCGGCATCACCGCGGTATTCTTCCGCGCCCTGGCGTTGACGCTGGTCACCTCGCTGCTGGCTTCTCTGGTGCTGGCCATCTTCTTCACGCCGGTGCTGGCAAGCATCTTTCTTCCGAAGAACACCAAAGCCCCGGTGGCAAGCCTACGGGAAGCGGAACAGGCGGGCGAGGGCCG
>JANYCV010000539.1 GCA_025360145.1 Acidobacteriaceae bacterium | reverse complement strand
AGCTGCCGCCGGCTCAAGTTGCCCGTCCGGCAGTACCTGGCCTCGATTCTGCCCGGGATGGCGAATCTCTCGATCCAGCGCGTTGGCCAATACACGCCCGCCGCTTGGGCCGCTTCCCGGCTCTGATCCTGCTTCAGCGTTCCAGTCTTCACAGTTCAAGCACCTCCGTCAACCGTGCACTTGCTCGGACGCTTACTTTCAACCCGTCAACGATTTCTCTCGTAAGCCCCTCACCAGCGGTGCTGACTTCGCGCGCACCAAAATGCAGTGCATCTTGCTTCACAAACACAACCTGACGGCGATTGATTGTCTGCACGGATTCCGAGGGGATGGTCAAGGCGGTATGCGTTCCCACGGTCGGCAACTCGATGGTCGCGAACATTTCCAGCCGTAGCCTGCCACTTTCGTTTGG
The DNA here is from genome assembly GCA_025360145.1 of Acidobacteriaceae bacterium. Classification (GTDB taxonomy): domain Bacteria; phylum Acidobacteriota; class Terriglobia; order Bryobacterales; family Bryobacteraceae; genus JANXXV01. The sequence goes on along the minus strand of JANYCV010000539.1, from coordinate 8,810 downwards.
CAACTCGATCCGAACGCCGGTGGTTCGGGTCTGGGGATCAAGGATATCCCGGATGGAAACGACCTTCCCTTGGAATGCTTCAGTCGGATACGCCTCAAAGCGAACATGGGTCACTTGCCCAATATGAATCCTGCCGAGATCCTTCTCAAATACTTGAGCCTCCACGTAGACGCGAGACAAATCAGCAATCGACAGTAGTGCGGTGGTTGGATCGACCACGGCTCCGGGCGCGACATCGGATCGAATGACAACGCCGGCGAACGAGGCTCGAATGCTCGTAGCGGCGGCATCCGTCTTCCCGTCGCTCTGTACGCCGAAGCGCGTGAGTCGAGCGGCAATTCCCGCGAGTGTTGCTTCCTCGGCGCGGACCGCTTGCGCAAACGCACGTGCATCCGCCTCCGCATTCTCCGCATCCTTGGCAGGCACAGCCCCAATCGCAACGAGACTACGGCTTCGTTCGGCCTGCGCTGAGCGTTGGATTGCTGAATCTTGAGCTTTTCCAACTCGGCCTGCCCGGCGCCGTATTGCGCGGTGAGCTCACCCGCTTCGATATTGTCGAAGAGCGCGAGCGTCTGATCCTTCTGCACACGGTCGCCGGCCTTGACGAGCACCTGAGTAATTCGTCCCCGGGCAAGTGGACGGACTTGGCTGACGTGGTTGTCGATGGGCTGTACGGTTCCGGTGAGGACGACCCGCGCTTCCACCTTGCCGACCGCCAGTGGAGCAACCTCGATACCCGCACGCCTTTGAGCTTCCAGGCTCAGTTCCACGACGTTGGCCTCTTCGATGTATTTCTCGGGATGCCCTTCGGCGCCAGCCGCAGTGGGAGAGTCGGCCCCTGCTGTGGCTGCTTGTTCTCGCTGCCTGCATGAGGCCAGGGTGAACGCAATCAATACGACCACAAGGAAACATTTCATTGGATCTCGCCTCCCACCGCGCGTTCTAGTTCGGCAAAGCTTTTGGCTGCTTCGCTTTGGCTTTCGACTGCGGAAAAGCGCGTATCGAGGAAACGGCGCTGTTCGCTGAGGACATCCAGAAGGCGAAGTTGCCCCAGTTGATACGACTGCTGCACGACATCTAGGTTCTTCTGGGCTTGGGGAAGAACTGCGGTGTCGAGAATCGCTATTGTCTTTTGGGCGGCGGTCCACCTTTGCCATGCTGATTCTACTTCCATGGGGATGGCACCTTCCAGATAACGTGTCCGTTGTTTCGCTCCCAGGATGCGAGCCTGCGCAGCCTCCACATTTCCCAGGTTTCGGTTCTTCGTCAGAATTGGAATTGAGACGGTGATGGCGAGGATGTCGTCACGATCGCGCAACAGAACCCGCGAACCCGAAGCTGTGGTCCCGTACTGGTCGTCGAACTGGCTGTTCGACTTTGAGTAGCGGGCGCTTACCGACACGTCCGGCCGGCCTTCTGCCTCCACAAGACGAAGCTCAGCATCTCCGAGTTGCTCAACCAAATGGGCAAGCCTCAGGTCCGGCCGTAGGCTGTTCGCCTCTGTCTTCAGTGAATTTAGCTCCCGAGTGCCGGGTCCGGTTGGAAAGGTTTGACCGATTTGCACCACCTGGTCGGCGGGTAGCCCGACGAGACGGTGAAGATCTGCGATAGCGCTCTCATAGCGGCCCACGGTAGCGGCTCGCTGCGCCTCGATCCGCCCCAACTCAACCTCAAGGAGTGTCTGTTCCAGTTGGGCGGCATCGCCCTGGGCAACACGCGCTCTGGTTAGGTCGAGGGCGCGCCGATTCCCGGCGAGAATTTCGTCGAAGATCTGAAGTCTTCGCGCTTCGCCCAACGCATCGGCATAGCGTACCTTGATTTCGAATGCGAGTTGCCGCAACCGTTCAAGATATTCGACTTCGACCTGAGCAACCCGCACCTCCGCGAGATCCACCCGCCTACTTCGCTTCCCGCCCGTTTCAAGCGTCCGAGTAACACCCGCGGAATAGACCTCCTCGCCGACGGTTCCCAGCGGTCGGCCTGAAGCCAATCCTGCTTCAAGTGACAACGGTGGTTTTACCCCAGCTTGACGACGTAGCCCCTTCGCCTCCAGGGACCTGGTCCTGAGTGAGGCGAGTTCCTGGTTGTTCACCGAAGCGGCTTCAATCAGCGATCTTATCGGACCGCGAGATTCAGGGCGCTGGCAGAATGCGGGCGCAGTGGACACAGCTAAGGCCGTGCAAATGAAAATGAGCTTATCGGAATACACTCCGACCTCCTGTTCAGTTCAAGATTTTGAATTGAGTTGGAAGGTTAGCTCTTGGGAGGGTGATAGATGAAGACGGGCTGCTCTACGGGCGTTGCCGGTGCGAGAAATTCGGAGAGCACCACGGAACCGTCAATCGGTGCAAGGATGACCGGCTGCACAATGATGGCCTGGGTGCAGCAGCAAATGCAATCGTTGCATCTGTCATCCGCAGGGGAACTAGGCCTGTCTTTAGATGAGCTGGAACTCTGGCAACGATCCGGCCCTACGATCTCACCGGCAAACAACTCGACCCCGGTGAGCAGCAACAAGAATATTGCCGTCGCACGGAAGAGAAGTTTAAGGCGAGCGCTCACTCTCCAACGCTAGCACAAAGGTGGTTTCATCGACCTAATAGAAGGCAAGATGCGGCGCGGACTACCTACCTGAAATTGTCCTCGAGCGCCTTCGCCTGCTTTTCAAAATCAGCCATCCTTCGCTTGCGAAATGTCTCAAGATTGGCTAGTTTCCACCGCAAGGCCGGCAGTTCGGCCGCGTGAGGAGATGCCAGAAGACTCCAGTCTGGTTGGGCACGGGAGAGGCCTATTAGAAACCGCTTTTGGCTCTCCGTCATCCGACGCAGCAATTCATCGCGCAGCCGTGCACGAGCGTCCACTAGCGTGCTCAACTGGACCGGTTCACGCGTCATGCCCGCGAAGTTCTCCCGGTATTCGCGCTCGAAATCCTTATCCTTGCTAAACAGCACTTCATGAGTGGGCCGGTTGTGCCCTGCGAGATAGGTGACGAAGCATTCGATTGTGGCGTCGGACACGCCTCCAGACTCGAACAGCCGCCACACATCGAACAGATCTCGCGGGTGTTGTCTGTCGAGCGCGGCAACGATTTTGCTTCCATACAATTCGTCGACGGCGAGGGTCGGCAATTCAAGGTATGTGCTGAATGCGTCGGCCGTAGCCGGATGGAGATCCCGGCGCTCAGGAGGCAGAACGGTCCCGCGGAAGACCGCGTTGACCTCGATCTTGACCTGCGCGTTGTCAGCCTCAACGATCAATTTCGTATCGCCGATGTCTTTGCTCGTGAGTTTTCGCGTTGCCAGTCCGGCCTTGCGGAGTCGCAAGGAAATAGCGTCAATCTCGTTTGATATCGCGTGCAGAGCCTCTTCCCGGGGCGTACGCCAGTGAATGTACGCAACGTCGATATCTACGGAAAGACGTGGCATGTCTCGAACAAATAGATTGATCGCAGTACCGCCCTTCATCGCGATGACCGTGGCAAACCCGTGACAAAACCCTCGCTGTTGAGCCTACTCAGGTTGCTGTTGAGCGAAAAGCAGATTCCCCAAGTTGTTGAAAATCTTGAAAGTGGAGGAAAACCTAAAGAAGCTTTGGAGAAGGCCGCGCTGCGCCCAAGGCAGGTGCATTACCCGTTTCGAGAACAATTGCTTGGGTGCGAGAGTCTTAATTCTCCCAGGGCGCGGCCGGTGCATACCTGCCTCTTTGCTAATGCAGTAACCCAAACGGATAGTCTTGCGCCCATTGAGGGTGCTGCGGCTACGGGCCGCAAAGGATGTTTCTCGACATGCGGACGTCCGCGCGGCCCTTCGGCTCCGAGGTGTTAAACCCTTCCCCCCGGGGGGTGGCCGAACCCTCCAAAAACCCTCCATTAGCACACCAGCCGAAACGGGATCCTGTTTTGTTGGCGTTTTCCATACCCTGAATCAACGCCATGCGCAGTTATATCACTGAAAACAAAACATTGCCCATATTCCCAAGCTGGACGTCGCCGGTTCGACCCCGGTCTCCCGCTCCAAAATCACACCCCTTCCATTAAGAATCACGCGGACCTCTTTCGTGCCCGGACAGGCTTGGTGAGAACTGAGTCTCCAAGCTGCTTCGCGGCAGTCGCCCGATCCTCAATACTCGATTTGGCATCGACATCGAGAGCCACTCCGATGCCGTGCCCGCGCTGGCCCGCCGACACCTTCGGGTCTACTTTGGCTCCATGGCCCAGGCTCGCATGGGTTCTCCTCATAATCTGGAAGTTCACCCAGCCCAAGCCAATCGGTTCCAACTTGGCCCTGATATGACCTTCGATCAAGGGAGTCCTCCGGAGCGGTTGGCGTGTCTAACCTGCGAATACGTATGTTTTTGGACGCTGATCGACTGCCTTCTCAATCCACTCGCAAAGGAAAGGAGCAGTCGAGGGAGGAACCGCGATTGTACGCACCAAACCATTCTTGGACTTTCCTCGGTACACGCGCTGCCGGATTTCGATTACTGAAGCGACCGGTCGCACGTGTTCCCCCTGAATGGCCAACAGCTCACCGGATCGCGTGCCAGCGAAAATAGCGAGCCGGAGTATTACTCACTGCCTATGTTGTTCTAGATCTGGTTGTAGTTCCGTTTGGAGTTAAATGGCGGATCGATGTAGCACAGATCGACAGTTTCATCTCGGATATGCTTACGCAGACTGTCCAGGTTTGACTGCTCCCCTGAAATCGCCCTGTATCCCGGAACCGCTTGGCTTGAGATTCATTTCCTGAGCCTAGCGTTGCTCGGCCACTGATCGGTCGGCCAACTCGCCGACGATCGGAAGGCGGAACATTTGCTGTTGGCTGGTCTTGACCAGCATAAACACCCACGCGCCGAAAACGGCCAGGTGCAATAGCTTTCCGGGGTTGAAATCGGGACCGAAGCTGAAAATGGGCGCGACCACCCGATCCACCAGCAGCCAGACCACGAACAGATAAAGCCCCTGGAAGGCATGGAAGCGTGCCGTGCGGTCATTCTGAAACCGGTCCGCGGCCAGCACGAAGATGGACGGAATCCATCCCAACACGGGGATGTAGCACAGCATCGCCGCTGTGCGCGGCGTAATGCCGCCTAGGAACGCGTTGCCGTGCAAGTGCGCGGACGGCTCAGGGTCCGCCGCGGCTTGGCGCGCGCCGCACTTGGCACAGAAGGTGTCTGTGCCGCCGACTGGATTCCCGCATTGTGTACAAAAGGGCATCGCTATCAGGAAGTACGTTATTTTAGCCCGGATTGTTCCCGGGATTGCGTTGCGGGTGACACTATGAGGGCCCGTTCGAACCGTTGCACCTGGGCTTCGAGCGGATACTTGCCGGTAAGGTGGTGAAACTTCGCCGCTTCCTCCGTCATACGTACGTTGGTCACCGTGACGCGAATTCTGGTGCGCGGGGAAGCTTTTCCAGCCGCGAATTTCAGCGTCTCCGTGCGTTCCTGCAGCGGCTTCAGGCGCGTGTCCGCAATTCGCCGGGCCTTGGGCCACCATTCCCATTGCTGGCCGATGCGAAGCGACCGGGTTTCCATAACTTTGCCATCGTTTATCAAATCGACCTCGATTCGAATGTGCCGCTCCGGGTCGCCGGTGGGCAGTTTGTGTCCTGCGTAAGCATTCTTGAGCCGGACGGGAATGTTGAGGCTATTGGCGTTTCGCGACGCGGTAAGGATCTCCACGGTGAGTCCGGACCGATTGCCGGTGGCGGGCTGCCCCGGCGTTTTCGGGATCATGCCGCCGCCGAAGGAGTGGCGGCGCGTGGTGCGCACCGGCCCGCCGGCCACCAGCGGACGATTCACTGCCGGCATGTGGCAACTGGAACAGCCCCTGCCCTGTTTCGCGTAGGGGCTCTCTTTCCATTCGGCCGCCGTATCGAAGGTGCAGACCAAGGTGTCGGTGTAGGCGGCGGTAGCCTGATGGCAGGCGGCACAGGTATCCACGGTCAGCAGTTTCTCATCGCGCATCGTTGGATGCGGCGCGCCCGTGTTGCCGTAGGGCCCAACCACGTAGCCGTCCTTCACATGGCACACCGCGCAGGTGACGGCTTCGTTCCGGAGCACCGCATCGGCCCGCGGATTCTTCGTCAGAACGGGATCGCTGGCGGACCGGTTGCGCACATCGACAGCAACGTTCTCCACCTGGTTCAACAATGGCGTGTGGCAGTTCAGGCAAAGCCAGGAAGTCTTGGGCGATTTGGCCATCTCAGCCTGGAATTGCAGGTCCTTGAGCGCGTGGGCGTGAGTGGACGTTTTCCACTCCCGATAGATCTCCACGTGACAGACGCCGCAGTCCTCGGCACGAATGGATTTCAACCCTTTTGGCGTCTGCTGATAGGGCATCGGGTTCTCCCACCAATAGCCGAGGATGTTTACTTTCGCCAGGATTACGGCGCAGGCCAGCAATACGAGTACCGCGGCTTTGCCTTGTGATAGGATGCGAAACATGCGACTTTTGGCTGGATTCGTTCTCTCTCTATGCGTGGCCACGGTATTACCCGCTGCCAAGACCCTGGATTTCTATTTTATCGATGTGGAGGGAGGACAGGCCACCCTGATTGTAACGCCCTCCAAGCAGTCCCTGTTGGTGGATGCTGGCTGGCCCGGCTTCAACAAGCGCGACGCGGAGCGGATTAAAGCGGCGGCAAAGTCGGCCGGCATCAAGCATATCGACTATCTGGCCGTCACCCACTACCACAACGATCACGTCGGGGGCGTTCCGCAGATTGTAGCGATGCTGCCGGTGAAGAACTTCATCGACCACGGCCCGAACAACGAAACCACCAAGGGCGCCAAGGAATTGAGCGAGGCCTATGACGAGGCCGTGAAGACCGGCAATCACATGGTGATGAAGCCAGGCGATAAGATCCCGTTAAAGGGCCTGGACATTACCGTGGTAGCCGCCAACGGAGAGCGTATCGGCAGTGCGCTTGCGGGCGCCGGTGCGGCGAATCCGCTGTGCGATGCCGCTCCGAAGTTTCCCGAGGACAAGTCGGAGAACGCGCGGTCTCTCGGGTTCGTGCTCAATTTCGGCAAGTTCCGGTTTGTCGATTTAGGCGATCTCACCAGCGCCAAGGAATTGAACCTGGTTTGTCCGAACAATCTGCTGGGCACCGTGGATGTCTACCTCACCACGCACCATGGGCTGGATGCATCGAACCCGAAGGCCATCGTACATGCGCTGCGTCCGCGCGTCGCCATCATGAATAACGGCGCGAAGAAGGGCGGCGTGCCGGCGGCTTGGAAGGTGATTAAGGATTCGCCGGGCCTTGAAGATATGTGGCAGGTTCACTTCGCAATTGCGGGCGGGAAAGAAACGAACGTGCCGGATCCGATGGTTGCCAATATTACCGAAGACAACGACGAGGGGAAGGCGCTGAAGATTTCGGCCAGCGAAGATGGTTCGTTTACGGTGACGAACACGCGCAATAAGTATTCGAAGACTTACGCGAAGAAGTAGTGCCTGTGCGCGATGGGGGCCGGGGCCGGACCACAGGCCGGCCCCTCCGTTGCGGCGATTCTTTCGAATATTTGCACTCACACTTCGACAACTCGGGCCGCTGTCAGGGCACCCAGCAAGAGATTGTCCAACAAAGCCTTCTTCTCGGCTCTCCTTCACTTATCGCGATTATGCTAGACGCCAGCCGTTACCCGGAGTGGCGCGGGTGATTACTTCGCTCCTGTGGGCCACCTTCCTACGCCCGGCATGTCGAAGCGCAATGCTAACGACCTGATTCCCGGAGCCGGACAGATAGTGCAGACCAACAACTCGGCTGCCAGCGCCAAATAGAAATGTCCTATCGGCGTTTCGCTGGCCGCACTGCGGAGGACTCACGGTGATGAGGGCATCGCAGGCCTGTTCCGGCGTGCCTTCTCGGCTTTTGCAACACAAAGTACTTCGTAGCAAAGCGGACATTTCCACTTTGCTGCGACAGACCAACAACTCGGGCCAGCGCTTTTTTGCGCACGGTGTGATATGATTTTGCCGCTTATATGTCAACGACTACTCCATCCCAAGGTTTTACACGATTCATCCGGGTTTTCCTGCCGCTATTCATGGCCGTGAGTTCTTTCGCTCAGGGCAACCTGGGAGGTGTCACCGGAACCGTGGCGGACACATCCACTGCCGCCGTCTCTGAAGTAAAGATGACGTTGACCAGCATCCAAACGAATTCTTTCTACACCGCGGTAGCCGACAGCTCCGGCACCTACAATTTTCGTGGACTGCCTCCCGGGCTTTACCGATTGGATGCTGAAAAGCAGGGCTTCAAGAAGTTCGTGCAAGAGAACGTCTCCGTGCATACCGCCACGGTGACTACTCTTGACATCCAGCTCGCGGTTGGTGCAATGAGCGAATCGGTCACTGTCTCCACAACCGGCGTAACTCTACAAACTACTTCACCGGAAGTCAGCACGGTCCTGGATCGACGAGTAATTCTCGACCTTCCCATTCAAGTGGGCGGCTCCGGTGCGACAACCGCCGCCAGCGGCCGCCGTCAGCCGGAAAACTTTATCTTCCTGACGCCGGGGGTAAGCGGCATTCCGTGGTCGAAGAATATCAACGGAAGTCCCGACTTCAGTCAGGACATCTTATATGACGGAGTCTCTGCCCAGCTTGCCGTAACCCCGGGGTTCCTAGCCCAAACTTCCCCACCCTATGAATCCGTGGAGGAGTTCAAAGTCCAAAACACGTTGTTCCCCGCCGAGTACGGCCGAGGCTTCGGCGTGATCAACTTCACCCTGCGGTCTGGCAGCAACCAATTTCACGGCGGGCTGTTCGAGTTCTTCCGCAACGACAAATTGGATGCGCG
>JANYCV010000517.1 GCA_025360145.1 Acidobacteriaceae bacterium | reverse complement strand
AGCGTGTTCGCACCACGGCATACGTTTTCGTTCCCGATTTCTTTATCGCCGGCATTAGTTCACTCTTTACCAAAGCCAGATATTCGTCGACCTTGTCGGGGTGAAGATGAATCCGCAAGACCGAAACCATCTTTAGCATTTCCTTCGACGGCGGTAAGCTCAAGTCCTTATCCACTTCGCCGACAGACCGCCTGGATTCCTGCGCGCACTGATTGATCCGGGCGCCAATGCGGGTCAGGTCGGCTTGCTGGTTTTTCAGTTTCGGATCATCGCTCCGCAACAGATCCAATTCCGCCAATTTCGCGTGGTAGCTGACTAGCGCGTACTCGCGGTCGCCGGTTTGCGAAACCCACATGGAGTATGGTTTGTCATAGTTGGCCTTGGCAAGCACGGCGTTGTACTCTTTGACCCCGGCCTGAAAATCACCGACGCGGCCGGGATTGATCTTGTAGAAGGTGACGCTGCGGAAGTTTCGTTCTTGCGCGGGCAATTGAACCGCGAGCAACGAAAGTGAAACCAATGCGAACGCGCACCGGTAGAGAAATGTTTTCGATGGACTACAACTCATGATTGGTGGTCTCCTGATATAGGCTGGTGACAAAACCAGAATCCACATCAGGCCCGCACCGGGCCGCGTCTGGACCTTGGAAGTGTACAAGACATGAGCGCGAATTGGAATAGTACCCAAGTACGCGTACCGTGAAATGGAGGATGAGGAGCTTCGTGCAAACACTATCAGGAATTCTGCCGGCGCTGGTTACGCCCTTGAATGCGGACGGCGCATTAATGCGTGTCTCATTTGAAAAGCTGCTTGAGAAAGTGTTCGATGCCGGCGCCACTGGTGTCTACGTCTGCGGACAGACGGGCGAGGGCCTGCACCTTCCAATGAGCGTTCGCAAAGAGGCGGCGGAGGTGGCCTGCCGCTTTTCACCGGCCGCGCGGAATATCGTGGTCCACGTGGGCGCGCACGATCCCGCCGACGCACTTGAATTGGCGGTACACGCCAGGAAGACCGGCGCGCACGCCATCAGCAGCCTGCCTCCGCTGGGAACCACCAGCTTCGCCGCCGTTCGTCAATATTACGAATCGCTGGCGCAAACCGGCGAACTGCCGTTCCTGGTTTACTACTATCCGCATCTCACCAATGCGATCGGATCGGTGGAACAGATCCTCGACCTGTGTTCCATTCCCAACGTGGCCGGGCTCAAGTTCACCGACTTCGATCTCTATCGCCTCTCGCTGATTCGCCGCGCCGGCCACATCGTCTTCAACGGCCGCGATGAAGTGCTCGCGGCAGGTCTGCTGATGGGAGCAAGCGGTGGGATCGGAACCTTCTATAACCTGCTGCCGGAAGCGTTCGTCGGCGTGTACGAAGCATCGCGGACGAACCGCTGGGAAGACGCCCGGGCCCTGCAGGCCCGCATCAACACCCTCATCGAAATCGTACTGCGCTTTCCGGTAATTCCCTCGGTGAAAGCGATTCTCGGTTGGTCCGGAATTGATTGCGGTTCCTCAACGCCGCAGTCCGGCGCGCTCACGTCCCAACAGGGGCAGGAACTCCGTGCCGCGGTGGAGCCTCTGTTTGAGTTCCAATCCGCCGCCATGGCATAGATCGCAATGGCATAGATCGCAATGGCATGGATTAGGGCTCGCGCGCTTTCCCCGTGGGGCCTGGTCGCGCTCTTGTGGGTCGCCGCCACGCTCAACTATCTGGATAGGCAGGTAGTCTTTTCGCTGTTCCCTCTGCTCGAAAGCGATCTTCACGCCAGCCCCACGGAACTCGGCTTAATCGGAACGGTGTTCCTTTGGACGTACGGCTTGTTGGGGCCGCTAGCCGGATACGTTGCGGATCGTGTGGGCCGGGTCCGCGTGATCCTTTTCAGCCTGCTGGTCTGGAGCGTGGTCACCTGGCTGACCGGATACGTCAGAACCATCCCCGAGCTTCTCATGACGCGCGCGTTGATGGGCATTAGCGAGGCGTGTTATCTGCCGGCTGCGCTGGCATTGGTGGTCGCGGCGCATCCCGACCGCACGCGCTCGCTGGCAGCGGGACTTCATCAGAGCGGTTTATACACAGGTGTGATCCTGGGTGGTGCGTGGGGCGGGTGGATGGGCGAGCGCCACGGATGGCGGCCCGCGTTTTCCATCCTCGGCGCCGTCGGTGTGGTCTACCTTTGTGTGTTGTGGTGGTTCCTGCGATCGCAG